>JAKSOJ010000003.1 GCA_024405645.1 Phascolarctobacterium sp.
GTTGCAGTAATAAATATTCCTTTTCCCATAATTTTATGTTTACCGCCTTTCATTTGTTGGTTAACTTAAATTCATTATAAAGTTAACGAAATTTATTGTCAACCTAGCAAACAAGTAGGGTTAACGATAAAATCTGCATAAAAAAGAAGCTACCGCAATTTTTGCGATAGCTTCTTTAAAATATTAGTTTTAATTATTTGATAATGGAAGTTTCATTATCTTCTTCGTAGTTAACTGCTTCGTCGAAGAGTTCTTCAACTTCTTTAGAAGGAGGAGCAGTCATAGTAGTTACAATGTAAGCTACAACGAAGGAAGCGAAGAATGCAGGAACGATTTCGTATACACCGGTGTGGCTCATTGTTACAAGCCATGCGATATCGATTACAGCACCGGAGATGATACCTGCAAGAGCACCTGCAAGGTTAAAGCGTTTCCAGTAGAGGCTAAGCATGATGGTAGGACCAAAGGTTGCACCGAATACGGACCATGCATTGGATACCAAGCTCATGATAGAACCAGAGTTAGGATTGGAAGCAATCAAAAGAGCAATGAAAGCGATTCCTAATACAACGAAACGACCTGCCCAAAGCATTTCTTTATCAGTTGCCTTGTTGCCGCGGATTACAGGCTTGTAAACATCGGAAGCAAAGGAAGAAGCAGCACTTAAAAGTTGGCTGTCAGCAGTGGACATAGAAGCTGCCAGAACTGCGGAAAGGAGAACACCAGAAATCAATGCCGGGAAGATGTTACGAACCATGGAAATAAATACCAAGGAGTTTTTGTTGATGTTTTCGTCAAGACCGAGATACATACGGCCGATAATACCAACCATCGCAGCAAAAATCAGAATAAGTCCAGTCCAGCTAATACCGATGATGGCAGATTTACGCATCTCTTTTTGAGATTCAAGACTCATAAAGCGAATGATGATGTGAGGCATACCGAAGTAACCAAGGCCCCAACCAAAACCAGATACGATATCTTGCCAATTAGCCATAGGGTTCCAATATTGGGGTGGAATAGCTTTGATATGTTCGGGGTTAACCATGGAGCTTGCAAAGATAGGAGCAATGAGAAGTGCAGCTAAGATCAAAAGACCTTGGAAAAAGTCAGTCCAGCAAACTGCGCTGAAGCCACCTAAGAAGGTGTAACTTACGATAATAACTGCGGACAAATACATTGCCAATTGAGCATCAATGCCAATTACAGTGTTGAACAGAATGCCACAAGCCTTAATAGAAGATGCTGCGTAAACAGTGTAGGCAACGAGGAAAACTATTGCACAGATGATTTGCAGCGCCATAGTATTAGTTTTAAAACGATTGGATAAATATTGCGGAATAGTAATGGAGTCATTAGCTACAATGGAGAAGCTGCGAAGCCTTGGAGCAGTAAAGAACCAGCTCAAGGTATAACCAAAAGCAAGACCAACAGAAATCCAAATTTGGCCAAGACCAAGTGCATAAATTGATGTAGGAAGACCCATCAATACCCAAGCGCTCATATCAGAAGCGCCAGCTGATAAAGCGGTAACCCATGGACCCATTGCGCGTCCACCTAAGAAGTAGGTTTTTTCGCCACCGTCTCTATCTTTCATAAAGAACCAAATGCCAATAGATAGCATAAAAATTAGATACAGTACAAATACTGCAACTTCGATAATATTCATACAAAACCCCTCTCCATATTTTCTCTCTTTAATATGTTTCTATATTAGAATAAAGTAGAAAATATCAAAAAATTATGTAACATAGATTATACAATTTTTTCTTACTTTAATCAAGTAAACTGAAAATGTATACAAAAACTGTATGTAAATATAAATGTTTTTTGATGAAATTTTTACTAGAGTACCGGATTAGTCAGTTTCTTGACGCATAAAGTGTACATATTATATAATATATTGGTTAAGATAGATAAGAATTGTTGTTTGACAAAGGATTTTTCCTTAAATGATTTCTATTGCAGTTTAATCTATTGAAAAATATAATTTTTGAGGGACTAAATAATGCAAAAAGTTCAAATTAGAGTCGTAAGTACTACTTCTGATGGTGTCAATAAACCTCAAACATCCGAGAATAAATATCAAGGTACCATGGCCGAGAAGAACGGTAAGTACTACTGTTTTTATGATGAGGAAAAGGGCAGTGGGTTGGAAGGTACTAAGACAACTATAAAATGGGATCAGGAAAGAGTAATTCTTATAAGAAGTGGCTCTTTAAATCATCGCCAGGAATTTTGTGAGGGGTTGAAAGATTACAGTACTTATCAAACTCCTTATATGGAAATTCCGCTGGTGACTGATACTAAATATTTAAACACTTATTTTCTCAATGGAGCTTGGTGCTTGGAAATGGAATATTCCCTTGAGCACAGCGGAGAAACTTATGGAGATATGAAAATCTTTATTGAGATTAGGGAGGCAACTATTAGTGGACATTAAAGATATTTTAAGTGCTAGTATTAAAGCTGCTGCAAAAAGTGCAATGGATAAGGGTGTGCTCAAGGAAGGGATTCTTCCTGAAGTACAATTAGAGGTTCCACCTCAAAAAGAATTTGGCGATTTCGCAAGTAATTTTGCAATGCAAAGTGCTCGTTCTTTGAAATGCAATCCTCGTATGATTGCTCAAGCGATAGTTGATAATATGGATTGTGCATATATCGACAAAATGGAAATTGCTGGACCTGGTTTTATCAACTTCTATCTGAAACAAGATTGGATGTATGATATGCTGGCTAAAATTTTGGCAGCTGGCGAAAATTATGGCAATTTGACCCAGGATAATCCTGAAAAAATTCAAGTTGAATACGTATCCGCAAATCCTACGGGTCCTCTTCATGTAGGTCATGGTCGTGGTGCAGCAGTAGGTAGCTCTATGGCAAATCTTCTCAAAGCTGCAGGCTATAATGTAACTCGTGAGTACTATATCAACGATGCTGGCAATCAAATGAATAACTTGGCTGCATCTGTAAATGCTCGTTATTTGCAATTACTTGCTCTTGAAGAAAAGGGTGGCGTACCTGAGAATTTAACTGTTCAGTCTTTAGATGCGATGGATTTGGGCGTAACTTTCCCTGAAAATGGTTACCATGGTTATGACATTATCGAAACTGCACAAAGAATCATCCGCATCTATGGCAAAGAATTCGTTAACATGGATGAGCAAGAAAGATTGGTAAAATTCCGTACCATTGCTTACCAAGAAAAATTGGCTGCCTTGAAGGAAGATTTAGCTGATTTTCGTGTAGAATTTGATGAATGGTTCAGTGAACAAACTCTGCATGATGCAGGAAAGATTAAAGAATCTTGCCTCATGCTTAAAGAACAAGGCTATGTATATGAAAAAGACGGTGCGCTCTGGCTCAATTCCACTCAATATGGAGATGACAAGGATCGCGTTGTTATTCGTGATAATGGCATTCCTACTTATTTTGCAGCAGATATTGCCTACCATAGAAACAAATTTGAACGTGGCTTTGCACATGTAATTAATCTTTGGGGTGCTGATCATCATGGCTATATTGCTCGTATGAAGGCTGCTGTAAAAGCATTAGGCTATGAACCTGAACAACTAGAAGTTCTCCTTTTGCAAATGGTAAGACTCTATCGTAACGGTAGCATGGTTAAACTTTCTAAGAGAACTGGTGAGACCGTAACAATTCGTGAGCTTATCGATGAAGTAGGTGTTGATGCAGCAAGATATTTCTTCTGCATGAGATCTTTGGATAGCCAATTAGATTTCGATATGACTTTGGCTTCTGAAAAATCCAACGAAAATCCTGTCTATTATGTTCAATACGCACATGCAAGAATTTGTTCCATTATGCGTGGCTTGTCAGAAGCAAATATTGCAGTAGTTCCTGTTGAACAAGTTAAATTAAATACCTTGGTAGAAGAATCAGAACTTGACCTTATCAAGAAGTTAGGTGAGTATCCGGAAATGATTGCTTCTGCGGCTAAAGAAAGAGCAGTTCACCGTGTTGCAACCTATGTATTTGAATTGGCTGGTATGTTCCATTCCTTCTACAACGCATGCCGTATTATGGGTGTAGATGAAGATTTGCAACAAGCTCGTATTGCTTTAGTAACTGCAACTAAAAACACAATTAAACATGCACTTGGCATTCTTGGTGTAAATGCACCTGAAAGAATGTAATGGGTTTGCAATCTGCTAACCTACTCTGAAAGTTTAGTTTAAATTGATAAGCAGATTGCATATGCAGTCTGCTTATTTTTATGCTTTAGCATTTGGAGGTTCTTATGCTTAAGAAAATTTTTATTAGTGCGATATTGCTTTTGGCAATATTAAGCTTTGTTGTTTCTCTTTTAAAGGGAAATAACAATGGTGAAAAATCTGTTACTGTTCCTGATCGTGTTGCTGTTATCAATATTGCTGGCACCATTATAAGTGGTGGTGTGCAGGAAGATGATATTTTCCATCAACAGCAAGGCATTACTAGTGGTACCATTATGGCGCAAATTCGAAGTGCTGCCGAAGATAATAGCGTAAAAGCAGTGCTTTTGAAAATTGATAGTGGTGGAGGAAGTGCTACTGCAGCCGAAGAGGTTGGGCGTGAATTAAAACGTTTTAAAGAAAAATCTAAGAAACCAATTGTTGCAAGCATTGGAGATACTGGTGCTAGCGCAGCTTACTGGATTGCTGCTTGTTCTTCCGATAAGGTTTATGCTAATGCGACAAGTTTAACAGGTAGCATTGGCGTTTACATGCCTTATGTGAATGTTGAAGAATTGTATAAAAAGATAGGTGTAACTTCTACTAAAATTAAGAGTGGTGCACATAAAGATATGATGAGCATGGACCGTCCTATGACGGCTGAAGAAAGAGTTATGCTCCAAAATATCGTTAACGAAATATACGATGCTTTTGTAAAAACAATTGCTGAAGGTCGTAAAATGGAAGAAATGAAGGTTCGCGCTATTGCTGACGGTCGCGTTTACACTGGACTTCAAGCTAAAAATCTTGGCTTAGTAGACGAAATTGGCAACTATTATGATGCCCTTGCTGCAGCCGGTGAGCTTGGCAAGATTAAACCTGATAAAAATGGACTTCCTCCTGTTAAGACTCGCCAACAAAAAACTGGTTGGGGTTATATCTTTGGCAGTGAAATGGCAAAAATTATTAAAGGTGAAATTATTAACCAATTTAAAACTGAGGCTATGCCTGTTTTAGAAAATAACGTGAGGTGAGCTGAGTGAGACGTAAAACTTTTGACGTGCTTTTTGAAACTAGCACGGGTCTCACGGCATTGGTTAAGGAACCATGTTTATGGCGTAGTGGTTATTATTTTACTTTAAGTGTAGGACTTTTTACTGGGGTTATGACTAATACCTGGTTTTTAGATTATCCATTGGGCGAACGGTTCGTAATAATCCTTGCAACTGTAGTGATTCTTGCTACAGCATTGGCAATGTATGGCTTTTTGCTCCATGGAATCATGGAAACCTTTGGTGCTTTAGCTGGTGACCCTGTCGGTCTTATATGTCTGTTAGGATATACAACTTTGCCATTCCTATTGTTGACACCTGCAGCACTTTTAAGCGCGAAGCTTGGTGTTGGTGGCGTACCGTTAATGCTAGCAACAATAGGTGTAGGGGTAATATGGATGCTTTATCTATTGATAAAATCCTTGGAGGTTGTATACCTTATAGATACTTTAAGGGCAAGTGTAGCCATTGTTTTTAGCCTTTTACTTTTGTACGTGGTTTTCGTTCTTCCTATTCAATTAGGGTTAACTTTGTTAATTAATGCTTTGATGTGAATTTTCCCTTGCTAAATTTTAATTAAAGTGTCATAATTAATGTAGTAGTATACAATAATTAGCTGAAATGCTAGGATTTGTTTTACCCATAATTAAAATTTAAATAAAGAGGAGTAGTGATTCTATGAACAGAGAGCTTGCTTTAGAATTTGTACGTGTTACCGAAGCAGCAGCTATCGCATGTGGCCATTTAGTAGGTCGTGGCGACAAAAATGGTGCTGACGGTCTTGCAGTAGACGCAATGCGTGCTGCTTTTGATAGTGTTAATATCGCAGGTACTGTTGTAATTGGCGAAGGCGAAATGGATGAAGCACCGATGCTCTATATCGGTGAAGAAGTTGGTGCTGGTGGTCCTCGTGTTGATATTGCAGTAGATCCTGTTGAAGGTACTAACTTGGTTGCAAAAGGACAAAATGGTGCAATTGCAGTTATGGCTATTGCTCCTCGTGGATGTCTCTTACATGCTCCTGATATGTATATGGATAAAATTGCTGTAGGTCCTCGTGCAAAGGGTTGCATCAATATTGATGATCCTATCGAAGAAAACCTTAAACGCGTTGCTAAAGCTTTGGATCGTGAAATCTCCGATATGACTGTAGTTATTCTTGATCGTCCTCGTCATAAGGATAAAATCGATGCCATTCGTAAGGCTGGTGCTCGTATTTCCCTTATTACTGATGGTGACGTTAACCCGATTGTAGAATGCTGCATCGAAGGCAGTGGCGTTCATATGTATGTTGGTTCTGGCGGTGCTCCTGAAGGCGTTCTTGGTGCAGTAGCTGTTAAATGCTTGGGTGGCGACATGCAAGGTCGTCTTTTACCTGATGGTCCTGAACAAATTGAACGTTGCCATAAGATGGGCATTGCTGATGTTGACAAGGTTCTCACTCTTGACGATCTCGTTAAAGGTGACGATTGCATCTTTACTGCAACTGCAATTACCAACTGCAATATGCTTAACGGTCTTCGTTATTTCGGTGGCGGCGTTCGTACCCATACTATCGTTGCTCGTTACAAAACTGGTACCGTACGTTTCGTAGATGCTATTCATAGCATTGACAAAAAAGTACACCCTATTAAAATCTGATAAGTAAGTCTTGTATAAATTAATAGGGCATGAAAATGCCCTATTAATTTTATTTTTGAAAATATTTTTAGAAAGTCAAAGCCTTTATGAACAATTTGCTCATTAACCGCCTTGTGGAGGTCGAAGAGCTTAAACAGGCGGTAAGTTCTTTTAAGAAAAAACAAACAACAATTTTAACCGGGTTAGGGGAAGCCTCTAAGTCGGTCTTTTGTGTTGCGATAAATGAGGTATTAGGTGGAAAGTCAAGTATTTGTGTTGTTACAGCAACTCGTGAAGAGCTTCGTACCTATAGAAGAGAGCTGGCTTATCTCTATCCAAATTTGCCAACACAAGAGTTATATCCGGAAAATTTGCCTCGTATTCAAGCAGAGACTCAAAGCTTGGAGGTAACAGCTGGGAGAGCTGCAGCATTACGCTTTTTGCAAGGAGAAGAACAGGGCATTGTTTTTGTAACTGCTGAATCTTTAGAGCAAAAGCAACTACGTCCATCCGGTGACAGTGCCAAACGCTTAAATTTAAAAGTTGGCGAAGAAATAGACTTGGATGAAGTAATGCAAAAATTGCTTGATTTAGGTTATGAACATACTGAACAGGTAGATGCCATTGGGCAGTTTTCCAAACGTGGTGATATTCTTGATATCTACCCTATAAATATGAATGATCCTATACGCGTGGAATGGTTTGATGCCGAAATAGATGCCATGCGTAGTTTTGATATAGACAGTCAACGTAGTAAAGATACTATGGAAGAACTGAGTATTGCTTCCATAGTTGTTTATAATACAGAAGAATATACTGCTTCAATTTTCGATTATTGCCATGAAAGTACTTTGGTAATTGTTGATGAACCCGTAAGACTATTTTCTATGTTGGAAAAATACGAGAAAGAAAATAAGCCTTACGAAGATGATATTTTTACTAGTTCTGAAATCTTAGAAATGATGAAGAACGCGGGCGTGTTCCTGGTTTCCGCTTTAAGCCATAGTATTTTAAAAGAGAATGATGCTATTAATATACCTGTTCGTCCCGTTTCTCAATATAATAAAAATATCGAATTAATTACCGAAGATCTTAAGAATTACCTTGCTGATGGAGTTACACCTATAGTGATGTTCTCTAGCAGCATAAAAGCACGTGGCTTCGCTGAGAATTTACATAATTATGGTATTCAAGGCGCTTATGTTGAAAGTACTCTAGAACCAGGTCTGGTCAATGTAGTATATGGCGATTTAGGTCACGGATTTAGATTTTGGAGTGAAAACTGGGTTTTCATAACTGAAAATGACCTTTTTGGTCATCAAAAGAAAAAACGCTTACATTCAAAACATCAAGGTCAACAATTTCAATATTTTTCAGATATAAAAGTTGGGGACTATGTTGTACATAGAATTCATGGTATCGGTAGATATGTTGGCGTAGAAAATGTTTTGGTTGGCGGTATGCACCGTGATTATCTGCTTTTGCATTATGCGGGAGACGATAAACTTTACGTACCTGTTGAGCAGGTAAGCATGCTCCATAAATATATAGGTAATGATGGAAGTGTACCAAGACTTTCCAAAATGGGTGGTAAGGATTGGAAGAAGACTACAGAAAAAGCTGCTAAAGCTATTACCATTCTGGCAGAAGAGCTTTTGCGACTTTATGCTCAAAGGCAGATTACTCCTGGACATGCTTTTGCTCCTGACACTTCTTTCCAAAAAGAGTTTGAAGACGCATTCCCATATGAAGAAACTCCGGATCAGCTGAAAGCCATTGCGGAAATCAAAGCTGATATGGAAAAGCCTCAACCTATGGAAAGACTTCTCTGCGGGGATGTTGGATATGGGAAGACCGAGGTTGCTGTTCGTGCTGCTTTTAAAGCGGTTATGGATGGCAAGCAGGTGGCTGTTATGGTGCCAACAACTGTCCTAGCTCAGCAACATTATCTAACCTTTAAAGAACGTATGCGCAATCATGGACCAAATGTGGCAATGATTAATCGTTTTTGTTCCACTAAAGAGCAAAGAAAAATTTTGCAAGATTTAGGCGACGGAAAAATTGATATCCTAATCGGAACGCATAGACTCTTGCAAGATGATGTCATTTTTCCAGATTTAGGTCTTTTGATTATCGATGAGGAGCAACGCTTTGGTGTTGCTCAAAAAGAAAAAATAAAAAAATGGCGCACTGGTATTGATGTATTGTCTTTAAGTGCTACGCCAATTCCACGTACTTTACATATGGCATTGGTATCTAGTCGTGATATGAGTGTTATCGAATCACCACCGGAAGATCGCTTGCCTGTTGAAACCTATGTTACTGAATACGATGATGGCATGGTTAAGGAAGCAATCGAAAGGGAATTACGTCGTGGTGGTAGAGTCTACTATATTCGTAATCGCGTTGATGGACTAGAGGCAATATCGAGAAAATTAAAAGCATTAATCCCGGGGCTAAATGTAAAAATAGCCCACGGCCAAATGCCAGAGCATGTTTTAGAAGACGCTATGATAGATTTCTACGAAGGTGGTTGTGATGTTTTGCTTTGTACCACTATTGTAGAAAACGGGCTAGATGTTCCCTTAGCTAATACTATTATTATAGATGGAGCAGATGCATTTGGCTTGAGTCAGCTTTATCAAATGCGTGGTAGAGTAGGCCGCAGTTCTCGTCTTGCCTATGCGTATTTATTATATAAGCCTAATAAAGCATTGTCGGAGATTGCCGAAAAGCGGTTGTCTGCCATTAGAGACTTTACTGAGTTAGGTGCTGGCTTTAAAATTGCTATGCGTGATTTGGAAATTCGTGGTGCAGGTAATCTTTTAGGCCGAGAACAACACGGTCATATTACTGGTATTGGCTTTGCTGCATATTGTGAGATGTTAGAAGCAACAATTAAGTTGTTGAAGGAAGGCAAACGCAGTGTTTTAGAGCCTGATCCAATTATCGAAGTTCCTTTAGATGCTTATATTCCTGATGATTATATAGATAATCCTCGTTATAAGATGGAACTGTATCGCCGTTTTGCTTCTATGGAATATGCAGAGCGTGATGATTTGTTGGATGAAATCATCGATCGCTTTGGCAATCCTCCTGATGAAGTATATAATCTTTGTCGTACTGCAACTATTCGCGCGCTTTGTCGTTTGATAGGTATTCGTTCTGTTACTGTTCGACAAGGTATGATTCGCATGGTTTTCGGAGAAAAGGCCTTAGTAAAGGCAGAGATTCTTAGTAAAGAAATGAACGATTCCAAGGGTCGGATGAGTTGTGCTTGGTCAAAAGAGCCTGTATTTACTTACAGAACTACAGGATTGAAATTTGACCAAGTAGAATGGGTGGAAAAATTTTTGCCACGCATTGCACTAGCAAGTAAATTCAATGTAAAATAATAAGATAGGGTATAACAAAGAAAGGAGGTAAGAGTATGTCCAAGGATAAATTCCTGCGTGGAGCACTTGTGTTGACTGCAGCAGGGTTGATGGTAAAAATCATTGGTTCTGTCAATAGAATTTTGCTTTCTCGTCTATTGGGCGGAGAAGGTATTGGTCTATATCAAATGGCCTATCCCGTATATTTGCTCTTACTTTCAATTTCTTCTGCTGGCATACCTATAGCAATTTCCATTCTTGTATCAGAGCGCGTTGCCAAAAATGAATATCGTAGTGTTCGTCATGTTTTTAGCACAAGTATAAAAATGATGGCTGGTGTTGGCCTAGTGCTGGCAATACTTCTCTATTTGGCAGCTGGTTGGTCTGTTAGTACGGGGATTGTTCGTGATCCAAGAGCGTATTATGCGTTGATTGCTCTTACACCTGCGATTTTTTTCGCAAGCATATTGGCTTGTTTTAGAGGATTCTTCCAGGGCTGGCAACTTATGACGCCTCCAGCAGTGAGTCAAATTGTCGAGCAGTTTGTACGTGTCTGCACGATGATTGTGCTTGCCTATTTATTATTACCACATGGGCTTGAATATGCGGCAGCGGGTGCAGCTTTTGGCGCAGTTCCTGGTAGTTTGACAGGAATTCTAGTTTTAGGTTATTTTTATAAAAAATATAATAAATCTTGGCGTGAGAAGGAAAACCTGCTTCCTGTTGATACTCCTTTGGAGAGCACTGGTAAGCTTATCAAACGCATGTTGCTTCTCGCATTACCGGTTTCTCTTGCAAATGTAATGGTTCCTGTATCTAGCAGTGTGGATATGCTAATAGTTCCAAATCGTCTGGTGGATGTAGGTTATTCCATTAAAGAAGCAACTACGTTGTTTGGTTATTTGGCTGGTATGGCTCAGCCGCTAATTATGATGGCCACTATTCCAACGTTATCTCTTGCTGCAAGTTTAGTGCCTGCAATTAGCGAGGCATTTACTTTGAAAGATTTTGATATTGTATGCGAGAAGTCGAGTACTGCGATGAAACTTTGCTGTTTGATTACAGTCCCTGCAGCGGTTGGTATGGTTACTCTTGCAACACCAATCTCCGTATTACTATACGGAACTGCTAAAGCAGCGACGGCTATTTGTCATTCTGGTCCGGCTATTTGGCTTTTAGGCATGCAACAAATTACAGCAGGTATGCTTCAAGGTACTGGTAATATAAATTTGCCAATGATTCATATGGTCATTGGTATTATTGTTAAAGTATTTGCTGTATATTTTCTGACAAATGCTACTTTTAATATTGTTGGCGCTGCTTGGGCAACTAATATAAGTTTTGCTTTAATTGCATTTCTTAATATATGGGCTCTGTCTAAACTGGGTATTAAATTTAAATATGGCGCCATTATGAAAATTGTCTTTGCTGCAATTAGCATGGGAATTTTCTGTTATGTAGTTGAACCCATGGTACTTGGGTATAAGTTGTTAACTATTTTAGCAGTCGTAATGGCTGGTGTAATATATGTTGTGATGCTTTGCCTTTTAGGTGTGTTAAATAAGGAAGAGGCAAGTAAATTGCCTATCTTAAAGAAATTTATCAAATGAGAGCAGAAAGAAGGTTAAAAAATGGCTAGAATTATCGTAGTCGGTCTCGGGCCTGGAGCTGCAGGTCATCTTTCTTTAGAAACTATGGGATTGTTGAAGAATTCTCCCCAGGTAATTCTTCGTACTGCAGTACATCCTACGGTTAGTGAATTAGAAAAAGAGCAAGTGGCTTTTACTTCTTGTGATGATTTGTACGAGACATCAGCTTCCTTTGAAGATGTTTATAATTCTGTTGTTGCTCGTGTTATTGATGCTGCTAAAAAGAACGATGTAGTATACGCAGTGCCTGGTTCTCCTTTGGTTGCTGAAAAAACTGTTGTGCTGATGCGCGATGCCGCTAAAGAAGCAGGGGTTGAACTCATTATCAAACCGGCTATGAGTTTCTTGGATTTGGCATATGTTGACTTAGGAATCGATCCAATTAGTGGCTTAAGAATTATCGACGCGCAAGACGAGATGGCTGTTGTTGAAGCTGGGTCCTATCCTCTTATGATTACTCAGGTCTATAGCAGGATTTTGGCTGGCGATTTGAAAATTATGCTTATGGAAGCCTTGCCAGACGATTATGAAATTTATTTCTTACGCAATTTAGGTCTTCCTGATGCAGAATGTCGACCGATTCCTCTTTTCGAGTTGGACCATCAAGAAAATATCGACCATCTGACAAGCGTTTATATTCCTCCGATTCCTGAAAGTTCTAAGGGCGTCATTTTCTTTGGAGAAGATGAAGAGGACGAGGATGACGAAGTAGAGGTTATGACTGGGGATCAATTCGAAGAGGATTTTGATGATTTGGCTGAAGGTGAAGAGTATACTGATTCTTTGGCCGATGTTGAAATTCAACCATTAGTAGATGTTATGCGTATTCTTCGTGAACCTGGCGGATGTCCTTGGGATCGTGAGCAAGATCATAAGTCTATTCGTAGCAATTTCGTCGAAGAGGTATACGAATTTTTGGAAGCCGTGGATAATGATGATGCCGAAGGTATGTGCGAAGAGTTGGGCGATGTACTTATGCAAGTAGTTTTCCATGCGCGAATGGCAGAAGAAGCTGGCAAATTCGATATGCAAGATGTTATTGATGGTGTTGTAGACAAATTAATCCGCCGTCATCCCCATGTGTTTGGCGATACATCTGTAAAGGATAGTGCTGAAGTTCTTGTTAATTGGGATGCAATTAAAAAAGAAGAAAAGCAAGAACGTAAGCATGTATTAGATGGAGTTGCGCAAGGATTGCCTGCATTACTTCGTGCATATACATTGCAACGAAAGGCTGCTAAGGTTGGCTTTGACTGGGATAACGTTGACGATGTTTGGAGCAAGGTTGAAGAAGAACTTGGTGAATTAAAGGATGCCCTAAATGCTGCAGATAAAGAAAATGCAGAAAAAGAGTTAGGCGATCTTTTATTTGCAATTACCAATTATGCAAGACATAAAGGGTTTGAGCCGGAGGTCGCTTTGACTGGAACAAATGACCGCTTTGCTTCTCGTTTCGCTTATGTGGAAGAACAGGTTGTATCTAGCAAGAAGGATTGGAAAGATTTTACTTTGGCAGAATTAGACCAATTTTGGGATGAGGCCAAACTAAAAGAAAAGAATTAGAAACAGGTGCCTGCAGATATTTAAAAAAGTGCAAAAATAACGATATATATGGTTTTTTGGCACTTGCAAGAATATTAATTCAAGTGTAGAATAAATAAGTAGAATTTTGAGCCTTGTGTTCTGGATAAATATATAAGAAAAAATAGGAGGATGTTTTCATGAACAAAACAGAATTAATCGCTGCCGTAGCTGAAAAAGCTGGCATGACCAAAAAAGATGTAGAAAAAGCAATTAGCGCTACTCTGGAATCCATAAAAGAAACCGTTGCAGCAGGAGAAAAAGTTGCAGTTGTTGGTTTCGGTACCTTCGAACCCCGTGCTCGTAAAGCTCGCACTGGTCTGAATCCTCAAACCAAAAAGAAAGTTAAAATTAAAGCTGCTACCGTTCCCGCTTTCAAAGCTGGCAAAGCATTCAAAGACGCTGTTAACAAATAATATATAAACTTCGACCTTTGGTGCCCGGCTATTCTTGTCGGGCACTCTTTTATCAGCTCTACTGGAGGTTTTCGTGAAAAGAAGAAAATCTGTCTTTAGGTGGGTAATGTTTCTTTTCATCGCTGTTGGTTTTGTTACTCTTGGTGTAAGGGAATATAAGATTTACAAAATCAAACAAGAGCAAGCTGTTACTCAAGCTCGTATCGATAAGTTAAAGAAAGAAGAGGCAGCTCTTAAGGCCGAGCGTAAAAAACTCGACGACCCCAAACACATAGAAAAATTGGCACGTGAAGAATTCAACATGGTAGGAAAGAACGAGGTCCCTCTATTTATTGTTGAAAAAGATAAGAAAAAGTAAGCAGAATGGAAATTTTATTTCTATTTGCTTACTTTTTTTGATGTTATATTTTAAGTATCAAATCTTATGCTTATATAGATAAGATGTGGAATATTTTCTTATTGACACTGTATTTTACTAAAGAGTATAATTATTGGGACTAATCATACTTAAGGGGGATAACTTTCTCTATGTCACTTGAAGTTGGAAGTATCGTTGAAGGCCAAATTACTGGTATTACAAAGTTTGGTGCTTTTGTGGCTTTGCCCGAAAATAAAACTGGACTCATTCATATTTCTGAGGTATCCAATGCCTACGTAAAAGATGTTCATGACTTTTTGAAAGAACATGACAAGGTTAAGGCAAAGGTTGTTTCCATAGATTCTAAGGGAAAGATTAGCTTGTCTATCAAACAATTGGAGGCTCCTGCTCCAGAAAAAGTAGAAGAAAAACACTTCCAAACTCAAAATGAAGATAGACCTAAGCGTCCTTTTAATCCTAATCCTCGCTCACAAAGCCCCAAAGCTATGGGCCCAGTATCTTTTGAAGATAAGTTATCCAAGTTTTTGAAGGACAGCGATGACCGTATGTTGGACTTAAAACGTAATACTGAGTCTAAACGCGGCGGTCGTGGTGCTAGACGCGAAAGATAATGCTAACGGGCACCCTTTTGGGTGCCTTTTATATTTTGGGAGTTGGAATGAAGATTCCTCGTATCGTACACACACTTACAAAAGAAGTACGCAATAATTTAACTGAATATAGTCATTATCTAGTTGCCGTAAGTGGCGGAGCAGATTCTTTAGCTTTAGCAGATATTTGCGCAACTCTTCAAGGAGAAGGATTCGCTACTTTTACAGTCTGCCATGTTGAGCATGGTATTAGGGACAAGGAATCTCTTGAAGATATGGAGTTCGTTGAGGATTTTTGTGCTGAAAAGCATTTGTCCTATGTTGGAGTTCATGTAGAAACATTGGCTTACGCCGAACAAAACAAACTAAGCGTTGAGGATGCGGCTAGACAACTTCGGTATGGTGCTTTGCGTAAGGTTATGGTTGATGTTGGAGCAAGTAAAATTTTGACTGCACATCAGGCAGACGATCAAGCAGAGACAGTATTGTGGCGTTTTTTGCGTGGAGCCGGACTTGATGGATTAGCTGGTATGAGCTTGGAAAACAACGATGTTCTAAGACCATTAATCAACGTAACTAGAAAAGAGATTATAGATTATCTTGCCGAGAAAAAATTAAATTATCGATTAGATAGCACAAATGCAAATTTAAAATACACTCGTAACAAAATTAGGCAGGAACTTTTGCCATTTTTGGCTAATAATTATAATACTAGAATTTTAGAGACTTTATCTCGCACTGCTAAAGTGCTAGGTGAAGATGCTTTATGTTTGAATGAACTGGCTCAAACTGAATATCAAAAGGCTCTTATTGAGAGCGGAGATGCTTTAGTCTTGGATGCCAAAATGCTTAGCTTCTTGGCTCCTGCAATTTGTAAGCGGGTTCTTCGTATAGCTTGTTTTAATTTTAAGCTGACGGAGCTTGATTTTGAAAGAACTCAAGCTATCTATGAAATGCTAAAACGTAATACTGGAAATAAAGTGATTGAATTGCCTCAAGGGGTTACAGTTACTTTAAAGAATCATAGATTAATCTTTGTTAATAAAACTATTGAGCAGTAAAGGAGAATATTATGAGAACTGTACATGATGACGTAAAAAAAGTATTATTGACCAGAGAACAAATCGATGAACGTGTTGCTGAATTAGGCGCACAAATTTCTAAAGATTATGCTGGAAAAGAAATCGTAATGATTTGCCTTCTTTCTGGTGCTGCTTGGTTTGCAACTGACTTGTCCAGAGCAATTGAAAATGATATGCGTATGGACTTTATGGTTGCTTCTAGCTATGGCAATGGCACAACTACTTCTGGCAATGTTAAAGTAAGCCTTGATGTTAGAACCGATATCGTAAATAAACACGTGCTTTTGGTTGACGATATTATTGATACTGGTACTACTTTCAAAGCTATTAGTGATATGTTATCTAGCCGTGGCGTTGCTTCTATTAAAACTGTTGCACTTTGCGACAAAAAAGAAAGACGTACTGCTGAAATTGAAGCTGACTATGTTGGCTTCGTAATTCCTGATGAATTTGTTGTTGGCTTTGGCCTCGACTATGCAGGTAATTATCGCAATCTTCCTTACATCGGCGTTCTTAAACCCGAAGTATATGCACGCGCTCATTAATCACTTTTAATTACTCCTTGTCTAAAACTCTAGACTGTTATATAATTAAATATTATCGAAAAAATACAAGGAGGATACGTACTTGAGTAAATTCTTTAAGAACGTTCTGTTTTACCTCGTTGGTATTACTGCCTTGATTTATATGTTTAATCACTATTCAGGAGATACTGCGAAATTGCATGAGATTTCCTATACAAATTTCATGGAGCACGTGCAACATGATGAGGTTAAACAAGTCACTATTGTTGATAATATAATCAGCGGCAAGTTATCTAATGGTAAAGAATTTTCTACTGTTGCACCCAATGATGCAAAGCTAGTAGAAAAATTAGAAGCAAAGAAAATTGACATTAAGGCTGAATTACCTCCTCAACCGCCCTGGTGGATGAGTATTCTTACAGCTATTTTGCCCATGCTTATCATTGTTGGACTTTGGTTTATGTTCATGAATCAAGGTGGCGGCGGTGGCAAGGTTATGAATTTTGGCAAGAGTCGTGCTCGTCGTTTTGACGATGACAAGAATCCTATAAAATTTAATGACGTTGCTGGTGCAGATGAAGCTAAACAAGAATTAGAAGAGGTTGTTGAGTTTTTGAAATCTCCCAAAAAGTACAATGATTTGGGAGCGAAGATTCCTAAAGGCGTTTTGCTTTATGGACCTCCGGGTACTGGTAAAACTCTTCTTGCGAAGGCTGTTGCTGGTGAGGCTGGAGTTCCGTTCTTCTCTATCTCTGGTTCTGATTTCGTAGAAATGTTCGTAGGCGTAGGCGCAAGCCGCGTACGTGACTTGTTTGATCAAGCGAAGAAAAGTGCTCCTTGCATTATCTTCATTGACGAAATTGATGCAGTTGGTCGTCAACGTGGTGCAGGTCTTGGTGGTGGTCACGATGAACGTGAACAAACCTTGAACCAATTACTCGTTGAGATGGATGGCTTTAGTGCTAACGAAGGCATCATCATGATTGCTGCAACCAACAGACCTGACATTCTCGATCCGGCGCTCTTACGTCCAGGTCGTTTTGACAGACAAATCGTGGTTGACCGTCCTGACCTTAAAGGTCGTGAAGCTATTCTTAAGGTTCACGTAAAAGGAAAACCTTTAGGTGAAGATATCGACCTCTCCGTTATCGCTAAACGCACTCCTGGCTTTACTGGTGCTGATCTTTCTAATCTTGTAAACGAAGCTGCTCTACTGACTGCTCGTAGAGATAAGAAAGTTATTAATATGCCAGAAATGGAAGAAGCTGCTGAACGTGTTATCATGGGACCCGAAAGAAAATCCCGTGTAATTTCTGATAAAGAAAAACGTTTGACTGCTTATCATGAAGGTGGACATACTATTGTTGGTATGCTCTTGCCGACTACAGATCCGGTTCATAAGGTAACAATTATTCCTCGCGGTCGTGCAGGTGGTTATACACTTAGCCTTCCGGCGGAAGATAAATACTATGCAACTCGCAGCGAAATGCTGGACGAACTTAAGGTTCTGCTTGGTGGTCGTGTTGCTGAAGCAATTGTTCTTGAAGACATTTCTAGTGGTGCTTCTAACGACCTGCAAAGAGCAACCCAATTGGCTCGTAGCATGATTTGTGAGTACGGCATGAGTGAAAATATTGGTCCTGTAACCTTTGGTCATCGTCAAGATCAAGTTTTCTTGGGTCGCGACATTGCTCGTGATAAAGACTATTCCGAAGAGGTAGCTGCCGAAATAGATAAAGAAGTACGTGCATTCTTAGAAAATGCATATACTCAAACTGAAGCACTTATCAACAATAACATTGATAAGCTCCATGCTATTGCTAGTGCTTTAATCGAGCATGAAACTTTGGAAGAATATCAAATCAAAGAGATTATGGACTATGGTCATATTTTGACTAATGAAGAAAAAGAAGCAATGGCAAAAGAGGGTTTGGAAGAAACTGCAGAAGCAATTTCTGAAACTCCTGAAGCTGTTGTTCCTTCCGACGAAACTCAAGCTTAATCTTAAAACTGCCGTACCATTAGGTATGGCAGTTTTTGTTTATGGTAGAAAGCACTAACTTTTACCTTGACTTGACGTTCACCTAGTGCTAACATAAAGTTAACATAGTGTGTAAAATTGGAGGTTTAAAGATGCGTAAACGTATTTTAGAACTTTTGAGAAATAATCAAAATGCTCCTTTGTCTGGTGAAGATATTTCTCGTCAACTAGAGGTATCTCGTACTGCAATTTGGAAGCATATTCAAGCATTAAAGGACGAAGGCTATGAAATTGAGTCCGTGCCCAAAAAAGGATATTTGCTCAAAGAATTGCCTGATCGTTTATATCCTGCTGAAATTAATGCTCATTTGAAAACAAAATGGTTAGGTCGCAGCATTTGCTACGAAGATACTATTGACTCCTCTAATAATGTTGCTAAGATTATTGCTAATCAAGGCTGTGAAAATGGTCTTTTGGTAGTATGCGAGGAACAAACTGGTGGCAAAGGTCGTTTGCAAAGAGGTTGGATTAGCCCCCATCATCATGGTATTTGGTTCTCAGTGGTTTTAAAACCGCCTTTCCTTCCCGAAGAAGCTCCTAAATTTACCTTACTTGCAGCAGTGGCAGTGGTAAAGGCTATAAATAAAGTTAAAGGTGTACATGCTGCTATTAAATGGCCTAACGATATTCTGCTTTTAGGTCGTAAAATGGTTGGCATTTTGACAGAAATGAGCGCAGAGTTCGGACACATTAACTATGTTGTTATTGGAACAGGTGTTAATACCAATGGTGTTCCAGAGGATTATCCTGAAGAAGTTCGCGATTTGGCAGTTTCTGTTTGCGATGCAGCTGAAGAGCCTTTTACTCGTGTAGAACTTTTATGCGATATGCTCAAAAACATGGAAGATTTGTATGAATTAGCAGTGGAAAAGGGCTTTGATGCTGTTCTTGATGAATGGCGTAAATACTCTTGTACTATTGGCCAAGCTGTAAAAGTAATTGCTCCAGATAAAACCTATTTTGGTAAAGCTATCGATATCGATTCTGAAGGCCTTTTGATTGTTGAAAAGGATGACGGCGAAATTGAAAAAGTTGTCGCAGGTGACGTTAGCATTAGACCTGCTGCCGCAAAGGATGGAGCATATGCATAAAACTATTGCAATCTTTTAAGATTGTGGTAAAATATTTAAGGTTTTTGAACCTGTTTTCCATATTAAATAAATTACCTTATGGAGGTATATTATATGTTATTGGTGTTAGATGTAGGCAATACTAATATCGTTGCAGGCGTATACGATGGAAAAGAACTTTTGACTCACTGGCGTTTTTCTACTGACCGTGGTAAGACTGCTGATGAATTTGGCATTACCCTGCGTAGTATGTTTATGTACAATGACGTAAACATGAGAATGATTGACGCTGTAATTATTTCTAGCGTTGTGCCTCCCGTCGTTGTTCCTCTGTGCCACATGTGCGAACGTTATTTTAATGTTAAACCTTTGGTTGTAGGACCTGGCATCAAGAGTGGTATTCATATCCGTTATGACAATCCTAAAGAAGTTGGCGCTGACCGTATCGTTAACGCTGCAGCTGCTATGACCAAATATGCTCATATGAATAGACCTATGATTATTCTGGACTTTGGTACTGCAAATACCTATTGCGCTCTTCTTCCTAATGGTGAATATTTGGGCGGAGCAATTTCTCCGGGTATTGGTATTAGCGCAGAAGCACTTTATAATCGTGCAGCTAAGCTTCCTCGTATTGAACTTTCCATTCCTGGTCAAGTTATTAACAAAAATACAGTTAGCAGCATGCAAGCTGGTATCATGTACGGTTTCGTTGGCCAAATGGAATACATTGTTAAGAAGATGAAGGAAGAGTTTGGTAAGGATGCGATTGTCATCGGTACAGGTGGCTTTGCTAATACCATGAGTCAAGCATCTGACTGCATCGATTACGTAGAACCTTTCTTGACTTTGGAAGGCTTGCGTATTCTTTACGAAAAGAACAAATAATTGTAAATCAAAATGCCCGACTTATTTCGGTCGGGCTTTCTTTATAAGTGCGTTTTAAGGAGTATTCATGCGTATCGGAAATATTGAACTTTCTGCACCTGTGGCTCTAGCCCCTATGGCTGGAATAACAGACCTGCCTTTTCGCCTAATTTCTAGACGAATGGGTGCAGGCATGACTGTTAGTGAAATGGTTAGTGCAAAAGGTCTTTTATATAAAAATGTTAAAACTATAGATATGCTACAGATAGATCCAGGGGAGAGACCGACAGCCATACAACTTTTTGGTTCTGTTCCTGATGAATTGGCAGAGGCTGCAAGAATTGTCGAAGCAAGTGGCGCAGATATGATAGATTTTAATATGGGATGCCCTGTTCCGAAAATTGTTAACAATGGTGAAGGTTCTTCTTTGATGAAGAATCCCAAATTAGCACATGATATTTTGGCTGCTATGGTTAGGACTGTAAAAATTCCTGTAACTGTCAAATTTCGCGCAGGTTGGGATGAAGAACATCTTAATGCAGTAGAAATTGCTAAAGCCGTTGAAGCTGCTGGTGTTAGTTGTATTGCTGTTCACGGAAGAACTCGCGTACAATTTTACGAAGGAAAAGCTAATTGGTCCATCATTGGCGATGTCAAAAAAGCTGTAGGTATACCAGTTTTTGGCAATGGTGATATTGTATCCGTAGAATCAGGTCTGAGAATGATTTCCGAAACTAATGTGGATGGACTTATGGTTGGTCGTGGTGCTGATGGTAATCCTTGGATTTTCAGAGAATTGGCTGCTGCGCTTACTGGCAAGGAGATTCCCAAGGCTCCTTCGTTAGAAGAAAGACTCAGCCTAGCAAGAGAACATTTGCAAATGCTTATAGATTTTAAAGGAGAATATATTTCTGTCAAGGAAATGCGTAGGCATATATCGGCGTACTTAAAAGGCATGCCTCATGCGGCTGAATTCCGTGCGCGTTTTCACAAAATGAATACGCAAGTAGAATTTGAGAACCTGCTTGATGAATATCAAAATACTGCTTTAGAGTACTATGAACGAGAAAGATTAATTCATAATTTTTAAGCATTAAATCGATTTGAAGTTGATGTTTTGCAAAACAGAGGCGTTTGCACAATTGTTTGCCTTGAAGAGATATAAAATTTGTAAATTTACAAAAGAATAGAGAATGCAAATATCCCGTCATTAAAGTGTCGGGATATTTAATTTTTTAATTAATTATTTCTTTGTAAATGTCCGTAAAAGAGATGATTTTGTATTGACAATATCTTTGTATATGTTAAAATAGCATTTCGTAAAAGAAGGATTAGGGAGTAGTCACACCGTGGCAGAACAAAATTTGAAGCATGTAGTTAGCATTAGTCTAGGCTCTTCTAAACGAGATGCAAAGGCTGTGCTTGACTTAGGTGAACAGAAAATTGTGGTTGAACGCCGTGGTACTGACGGTGATCTTGTGAAAGCAAAAGCCTTGTTAAAGGAATTGGATGGCAAGGTTGATGCAATTGGATTAGGGGGCACGGATTTATACGTATGCGCTGGGGAGAAGCGTTATATGTTTAAAGAAAGTGCAGAACTGATCAAAGATGTAAAAAATACTCCTGTTTTGGATGGTAGCGGTCTAAAAAATTCTTTAGAACGTAGATTGATCCAAAAACTTTCAGCAGCTCATACTATAGATTTTAAAGGTACAAAAGTACTTTTAGTTTGTGGTGTGGATCGTTTCGGTATGGCTAATGCATTAACCGAAGCGGGAGCTGATGTAACCTTCGGTGATTTGATTTTTGGTTTAGGAATAAATAAACCTCTTCATTCTTTGAAATCTTTAGATTTTTGGGCGGGACTTTTAGCTCCGATTCTTACCAGACTTCCTGTAAGTTGGTTCTATCCCATGGGTGAAGAACAGGAGAAAAGAGTTTTACGCCATCCTGAATATTTTATTGAGAATGAAATTATAGCTGGCGATTTTCACTATATCAAAAAGTTTATGCCGGATTTCTTACCTGGCAAAATCATTATTACAAATACAGTAACCGCTGTTGATAGGGAGTTTTTGAAAAAGGCTGGTGTGAAAACACTCAT
>JAKSOJ010000030.1 GCA_024405645.1 Phascolarctobacterium sp.
ACTGCGTGATAAAGACTTCATGAAGATCGTTTCTCTGGCACCTGAAGTGCTGTAAGAGAACCTGTACGAAATAAGGAGGTATTCTTGACATGGCAAATGCTGTAAAGCTGCATGTTAAAAAAGGCGATACCGTTCTTGTTCTTTCTGGTAAAGATAAAGGCAAGCAAGGTAAAATCGTTGAAGCTCTGCCTAAGAAAGCCAAAGTGGTTGTCGAAGGCGTGAATAAAGTTAAACGTCATAGCAAACCGTCTCAAGCAAATCCGCAAGGTGGCATCATCACTAAAGAAGCTCCCATGGCTGCTTCCAAAGTTATGGTTGTTTGCCCGGCTTGCAAAAAGGCTACCCGTACTAAAATCACCGTTGTTGCTGGCGTAAATGCTAGAACCTGCAAAAAATGCGGTGAAGTAATCGATAAATAAAATTTCCGGGAAAGGAGGAAAACACTTAAATGGCAAAGACCAGATTACAAGAGAAATACTTGTCTGAAGTAGTTCCTGCTCTTCAAGACAAATTCCAATATGCAAACGTTATGCAACTTCCTAAAATTGAAAAAGTTGTAATTAACATGGGCGTTGGTGAAGCAGTTGCAAACAGCAAAGCTCTCGAATCTGCAGTAGCAGATATGACTCAAATTGCTGGCCAAAAACCTGTAATCACCAAAGCTAAAAAATCCATCGCAAACTTCAAAGTTCGTCAAGGCATGCCTTTGGGTGCAAAAGTTACCCTTCGTGGTGACCGCATGTACTACTTCCTGGACAAACTCATGAATCTTGCACTCCCCCGTGTACGTGACTTCCGTGGCGTAAGCGCTACTGCTTTCGACGGTCGTGGCAACTATGCACTGGGCCTGAAAGAACAATTGATTTTCCCGGAAATCGAATACGATAAAGTTGATAAAGTTCGCGGCATGGACATCATTATTGTAACTACTGCACAAACTGACGAGGAAGCTAGAGAGCTTCTCAAACTCCTCGGCATGCCGTTCGCACGTTAAGTTAGGAGGGACAACCTTGGCAAAGAAAGCCCTGATCGAAAAATGGAAAGCTGAACCTAAATTTGAAGTTCGCGCTTATAACCGCTGCAAAGTATGCGGCAGACCTCATGCTTACATGCGTAAATTTGGCCTGTGCCGTATCTGCTTCCGTGAATATGCTTACAAAGGAGCAATTCCGGGCGTAACTAAAGCAAGCTGGTAAGACAACAAGGAAGGAGGCTATTAAACATGGTAATGACCGACCCGATTGCTGATATGCTTACCCGTATCCGTAATGCAAATTCAGTTCATCATGATACAGTTGAAATTCCTGGCTCCAAAATTAAATTAGCTATCGCTGAAATTCTGAAGTCTGAAGGTTTCATCAAAGATTTTGAAGTTATCGCTAACGAAACTCAATCTATGATTAAAGTTAGCTTGAAATACGGTGCTAACAGAGAAAAAGTTATCTCTGGCATCAAACGTATTTCCAAACCTGGTTTGAGAGTATACTCTCAAAAAGACCAACTGCCCAGAGTATTTGGAGGTTTAGGTATCGCTCTTATCTCCACTTCTCAAGGTCTTATGACTGACAAAGCAGCTCGTAAAGCTGGCTTGGGCGGCGAAGTTCTTGCATACGTATGGTAATACTAAAAAGATAGGAGGTGCTCGTACGTGTCTAGAATTGGTAAAATGCCAATTACTGTTCCCGCTGGTGTAACAGTTACTATTGAAAACAATCTCGTGACCGTTAAAGGTCCTAAAGGCGAACTTTCTCGTCAAATCAATAAGAACATGAAATTAACCATGGACAATGGTGTTATCACCGTTGAACGCCCGAACGACGAAAAAGAAAACCGCGCACAACACGGTCTTTCTCGTACCCTGATCAACAACATGATCATCGGCGTTACCACTGGTTTCAAGAAAACCCTGGAAATCCAAGGCGTTGGTTATCGTTGCGCTCTTCAAGGCAAAAACATTAACTTCACTCTTGGCTTCTCTCATCCGGTAGTTAAAGAACCCCCTGCTGGTATTACCTTTGAAGTTCCCGCTCCTAACAAGATCGTTGTTTGCGGTGCAAGCAAAGAACAAGTAGGTGCTGTTGCTGCTGAAATCCGTACCCTGCGTCCCCCCGAACCTTATAAAGGTAAAGGTATCCGCTATGAAGGCGAATTTGTTCGTCGTAAAGTTGGTAAAGCTGGCGCAAAAGGTAAGAAATAATTTAGCTTGATAAGATAATTTCTTAAAGAAGGGAGTGAAACTCTTGCTGAATAGAGTTGATAAAAACGAGAAACGTCAAAAACGTCATCTCCGTTCTCGTAGATATATTATCGGTACTGCAGAAAAACCTCGTCTGAACGTATATCGTTCTTTGAGCAACATTTACGCTCAAGTAATTAATGACGAAACCGGCGAAACCATCGCTGCTGCAAGCACCGTTGAAAAAGGTTTGAAAGAAAACTATGGCGGCAATATTGAAGCTGCTAAAGCTGTAGGCAAAGCAATTGCTGAAAAAGCTATCGCTAAAGGCGTTAAAGAAGTAGTATTCGATCGTGGTGGTTACCTCTACCATGGCCGTGTAGCTGCTCTTGCTGAAGCTGCTCGCGAAGCTGGCTTAGAATTCTAAGAGAGGGAGGAAAAAAAGTGGCAAACTTTGAAAATAAAGAAAACGAGTTACAAGAAAAAGTCGTTTTCATCAACCGTGTTGCTAAGGTTGTTAAAGGCGGTCGCCGTTTCTCCTTCGCTGCACTTGTTGTTGTAGGTGACGAAAACGGTCACGTAGGTATGGGCTTGGGCAAAGCTGCGGAAGTTCCTGAAGCTATCCGCAAAGGCGTTGAAGACGCTAAGAAGAACATGGTAACTGTTCCTCTGAAAGGCACCACCATTCCCCATGAAATTACTGGTATCTTCGGCGCAGGTCGCGTATTCATGAAACCGGCTGCACAAGGTACTGGCGTTATCGCAGGCGGCCCTGTTCGTGCAGTCCTCGAATTGGCTGGCGTACATGACATCCTGACTAAATCTCAAGGCTCTTCCAACCCGAACAACATGGTTCGCGCAACCATCGAAGGTTTGAAAGCTATGAAGAGTGCTGAATCTGTTGCAGCTCTCCGCGGTAAGACCGTTGAAGAATTGTTGGGTTAATAAGGAGAATTATAATGGCACAAATTAAAATTACCCTGACCCGCAGCCTTATCGGTTACCCGAAAGATCAACGTGCAACCGTTAAAGCACTGGGCTTAGGCAAAATCAATACTCAAGTAATCAAAGAAGATACTCCGACTATCCGCGGCATGATTCACAAAGTTGAACATCTCGTGAAAGTTGAAGAAGCGTAAGACAAGGAGGTTTACTAATATGAATTTGTCTGAATTGTCTCCCGCTCTGGGTTCCAAAAGTAAAGCAGTTCGCGTAGGCCGTGGCTTAGGTTCCGGCTTGGGCAAAACTTCTGCTAAAGGCCAAAAGGGCCAAAAATCCCGTTCCGGCGGCGTTAAACGCCCTGGTTTCGAAGGTGGTCAAAGACCTTTGTACCTGCGTCTTCCGAAACGTGGTTTCTACAATAAATTCGGTAAAGAATACGTTGAAATTAACGTAGGCGTTCTCAACTGCTTTGAGGACGGCACCGTAGTTGAACCGGTTATGCTCATCGAAGAAGGTATCATTAAAAATATCCGTGATGGCATCCGCGTACTCGGCGGCGGCGAATTAACCAAAAAACTTACCGTTCAAGCTATGGGCTTCAGCAAATCCGCTGAAGAAAAAATCATTGCAGCAGGCGGTACTGTTGAGGTAATCTAAAGTGTTAGCAGCCCTTGCAAACATCTTCAAAATTCAAGAACTCAGGCAAAAAGTGATATTTACTCTCGCCATGTTCATAGTATTCAGGGCTGGAACACATATTCCTGTTCCAGGCGTTAACGCGTCCATCATCGAGCAACTCTTTAGAAGTGGTAACCTCTTAGGTTTGCTTGATATGTTCTCTGGTGGCGCCTTGAGCAAATTCTCAATTTTTGCTATGAGTATCACCCCATATATTAATGCTTCAATTATATTGCAGCTCTTGAAGGTGGTAGTTCCGACCTTGGAACAATGGTCCAAGGAAGGTGAAGAAGGTTACAAGAAAACCAATAAGCTGACTCGCATGCTGAGCGTTGGTCTGGCTTTTATTCAAGCTATTGGTATGGCATGGGGCCTGAAGATGGCAATCAATAACCCCGGGATTCCTGCAATCCTGCTGATTGCCCTCACTTTAACAGCAGGCACCTGCTTACTGATGTGGATCGGTGAGCAAATGACAGCCAAGGGCGTTGGTAATGGTATCTCCTTGATAATCTTCGCTGGTATCGTATCCAGATTACCTGATGGATTACAAGTAATCTATCAATACTTACAAGCTGGTACGGTCAACATTTTGAACGTAATCTTGTTCGCGGTGATCGCCTTGGCAATGATAGTTTTCGTAATTCTCATTTATCAAGGTATTCGCAAGGTTCCCGTTCAATATGCTAAACGTGTTGTAGGCAGAAAGTCCTACGGTGGACATAGTTCTTACCTTCCCCTGAAGGTAAACCAAGCAGGCGTAATCCCCATCATCTTTGCATCCAGCGTTTTGATGTTCCCGGTTACAATTGCTCAGTTCATCGATGTTCCTTGGGTAAAACAAATAGGTGAATGGTTCAGATGGGGTACACCGTTGCAAACCACTCTCTATATATTGATGATTTTCTTCTTCACTTACTTCTATACAGCAGTAAGCCTGAACATTGAAGATCTCAGTGATAACATCAAGAAAAATGGTGGTTTTATCCCTGGCTTAAGACCTGGCAAACCTACAACAGACTATTTAGATAGAGTAATGTCCCGCATCACATTTGCAGGCGCCATCTTCCTCTCTTTAATTGCGCTGATGCCAAATGCGATTGGCTGGATTACCCGCATCGAAGGTATTTACTTCGGCGGTACTGCTCTTTTGATCGTAGTCGGTGTTGCATTAGAAACTATGAAGCAGATCGAATCCATGGTTATCATGAGACATTATCATGGATTTATGAAATAGGAGGAATTAGAATGTATATTCTCTTAATGGGACCTCCGGGCGCTGGTAAAGGCACCCAAGCAGAAAGATTAATTGACAAGTATAATATTCCTCACATCTCTACAGGTGACATGTTCCGTGCTGCGGTTTCTCAAGGCACTGAACTTGGTAAAGAGGCTAAAAGATATATGGACGCTGGCGGACTTGTCCCCGACGTCGTTACCATCGGCATCGTTCGTGAAGGTTTATCTAAACCTGAATGCGCTAACGGATTTATGCTTGATGGTTTCCCGAGAACTGAGGAGCAAGCTGTTGCTCTCGACGGTATTCTCAAAGAACTGGGCATTAAATTAACTGGTGTTATCAACATTAACGTTCCTGATTCTGAATTGGTTGGTCGCGTAACTGGTCGTCGCATCTGCAAACAATGCGGTGCAACTTTCCATGTAAGCTTCAATCCTACTAAAGTTGAAGGCGTTTGCGATAAATGTTCCGGTGCTCTCTATCAACGTAATGATGATAAAGAAGAAACTGTTAAGAATCGTTTACAGGCATATCATGCGCAAACTGAACCCTTGATCGAGTACTACAGCAAACAAGGCGTTTATACTGAAATCGATGGTCTTCAAGCTATCGACAAAGTATTCGCTGATGTTGTAGCTGCTCTGGAAAGCAAATAAGGAGGTACCCAGTGTCCAAACAAGACGTCATTGAAGTTGAAGGCACTATCTTAGAGGCACTTCCTAATGCAATGTTCCAAGTAGAATTGGTCAATGGTCATGTAATTCTTGCACATATTTCCGGTAAGATTCGTATGAACTTCATCAAAATTTTGCCTGGTGATAAAGTTACCGTTGAGCTCACTCCGTATGACCTCAATCGCGGAAGAATCACTTATCGATATAAATAATCAAACAGGCAACGAGGAGGTTTAATAATATGAAAGTAAGACCGTCTGTTAAGCCAATTTGCGAAAAATGCAAAGTAATTAAACGCAAAGGCCATGTTATGGTAATTTGCGAAAACCCGAAACATAAACAAAGACAAGGTTAATCGAGAAGGAGGTGCACGTTAATGGCACGTATTTCTGGTGTAGATTTACCGAGAGACAAACGTATTGAATATGCTCTGCCGTACATTTATGGTATTGGCCTGACTCTCTCTCGTGAGATCTTAGCTAAAACCGGTATCAACCCTGACACTCGCGTACGCGACTTAACTGAAGAAGAAGTTGCAAAAATCCGTGAGGTTCTGGACGCTGACTATAAAGTAGAAGGCGATCTTCGTCGTGAAGAATCCCTTAACATTAAACGTTTAATCGAAATTGGTTCTTATCGTGGCCGCCGCCATCGCGCAGGTCTTCCTGTTCGTGGCCAAAACACTAAGAACAACGCTCGTACCCGCAAAGGTCCGAAAAAGACCATCGCAGGTAAGAAGAAATAATAGGTAGGAGGAGGATAACACATGGCTGGCAAGAAAGTTGTTAGAAACAAAAAGAAAGTTAGCAAAAACATCATGAATGGTGTAGCGCATATCCGCTCCACCTTTAATAACACCATCGTTACCATCTCTGATACTGAAGGCAATGTATTGAGCTGGGCTTCTGCTGGTGGTCTCGGTTTCCGCGGCTCCCGTAAGAGCACTCCGTTCGCAGCACAAATGGCAGCTGAAGAAGCTACCAAAGCTGCTATGGAACATGGTTTGAAAAATGTAGACGTATACGTTAAAGGCCCTGGCGCTGGTCGTGAAGCTGCAATTCGTGCACTTCAAGCTGCTGGTCTCGAAGTACAATCTATTAAAGACGTTACTCCGATTCCGCACAACGGCTGCCGTCCGCCGAAACGCAGAAGAGTTTAATAGGAGGTGTAACTAGATGGCAATTGATAGAACACCTATTCTTAAAAGATGCAGATCTTTAGGTTTAGCTCCTCAATTCTTGGGTGTTAACAAGGAATCCAAACGCCAAGCAAAACGCCAAAACAAGAAAAAGAGCGAATATGGTATTCAATTAACCGAAAAACAAAAAGCTAAATTTATCTATGGTGTCCTGGAAAAACAATTCCGTGGCTACTATGATAAAGCTAAAAAGATGGAAGGCATCACCGGTGAAAACCTGTTGATCCTCCTCGAAAGAAGAATTGACAACGTAGTATATCGTCTTGGCCTGGCTAACACCCGTCGTCAAGCTCGTCAAATCGTAAGACATGGTCATATCGCTGTAAATGGCAAACGCCTTGACATTCCTTCTGCTCTTCTGAGAGCTGGCGATGTTATCAGCGTAATGGAAAACAGCCGTGCAAAAGAATATTTCAAAGGCATGGATGAAACTCTGGCTACCAAAGCAGTTCCGGCTTGGTTGGTACAAGACGCTGCTAACCTTGGTGGTAAAGTAGATCGTTACCCGACTCGTGAGGAAATTGATGTTCCTATCGAAGAGCACTTCATCGTAGAGTTGTACTCCAAATAATTAGTGAATATCTTACGCCACCCACTTTTAAGGCGTATTGTGGTAATACGCTGGTCTAGAAGGAGGCTTTCCACACATGATTAATATTATCAACCCTAAAATGGTTTCAGCAGAAATCAGTGATGATGGTCGTTATGGCAAATTCGTTTGGGAGCCCCTTGAAAGAGGCTATGGCATTACTCTCGGCAACAGCTTACGCCGTGTATTGCTTTCCTCTCTCCCGGGTGCTGCAGTAACCTGTGTTAAGATTGACGGCGTTCTGCACGAATTTTCCACCATCCCTGGTGTTAGAGAAGATGTTGCGGATATCATCCTCAACATCAAGGCTTTGTGCCTGAAGGTTGCAACTGACGAAGAAAAAATTCTTACTATCGATTGCTCCGGCGAAAGAGAAGTAACTGCAGCAGATATTTTTGCTGATGCAGATGTTGAAATTTTGAATCCTGAGTTGCATATCGCTACTTTAGATGAAGATGCTGTTTTCAAGATGGAAATCCATGTTGATAAAGGCTTAGGTTATGTTCCTGCAGATAAAAACAAATTCATCAAAAAAGCTGATGATGGTAAGCAAGAATATCAACCTATCGGCATTATCCCTGTTGATTCCATTTATTCTCCGATTACTCGCGTTAAATTCGCAGTAAATGATACTCGTGTTGGTAACATTACCAACTACGATAAGCTGACCCTTGAAGTTTGGACTGATGGTAGCATTAAACCGGACGAAGCTGTTAATCAAGCTTCCGGTATCCTGATTAGCTGCTTGAACCTCTTCCAAATTGGTGAAGCAGAAATTGCTACTCCGGTTGTAGTTGGTCCTGAAACCACTGAACCTGAACCGAATCCTGCTCCAGAAGGTCCGGAAACCATTTCTATCGATGAAATGGATCTTTCCGTACGCAGCAACAATTGCCTGCGTCGTGCTGGTATCAACACTATCGGCGATTTAATTAAGAAAACCGAAGAAGATATGATGAAAGTTCGCAACTTGGGTCGTAAATCCTTGGACGAAATCAAAAACAAACTTTTCACCAGAGGATTGTCCTTACGCAAGAGCGACGAAGAATAATTAGGAGGCTTAAAGCACATGGCATACAGAAAACTTGGTCGTAACTCCAGCAACCGTAAAGCTCTGTTTCGTAGCATTTTGACTTCCTTCTTCAAATATGGTAAGATCGAAACTACCGCTACCAAAGCTAAAGAAGTTGCAAGCAAATCCGCTCAACTCATCACTTTGGCAAAACGCGGCGACCTGCATGCACGTCGTCAAGTTGCAGCAGTACTGGTTGACGAATCCGTTACCAAAAAACTGTTTGAAGAAATTGCTCCGAAATATGAAGGCAAAAATGGCGGCTATACCCGTATTTACAAATTGGGACCCCGTCGTGGCGATGCTGCTGAAATGGCAATTATCGAACTCGTTTAATTTCATAGAAATTAATAAAACCCTTACTCCGAGCGAGTAAGGGTTTTTGTTTTTACATAATAATACCCCCGCCAATTAATGGAGGGGGTATTTCTGTTTATATTATTTGTTGGCCTTTCGATAGATTTCTTCTACATTAGGAATATCTAAAACTTTAAATTGTCCAACCTTGCGAGCTCCCATGAAGCAGCATTTATAGGCAAGTGTTTTGATTTCTTCTTCGGTAAGTTTGCGACCAATAAGCTCAGGGATTGAAGTAGGCATGTTAATGCATTTAAAGAACTCTTCCATTGCTTCAATGCCTGCAAGAGCAGTATATTCCTTGCTTACTTTGTCTTCAATACCGAAAACGTTGTGAGCAAATTGGATAAAACGATCAATATTTTCATGCATTACATAGCGAGCCCAGGAACCCCATACAGCTGCGAGACCAGCACCATGAGCAACCTTGAACATACCACTTAATTCATGTTCGATTTGATGGCAAGCCCAGTCGCCAAGGTTTCTATCGCCAGTTACATCGTTGTGGGAGAAAGTTGAGCACCACATAAGGTTGGCACGAGCGTCATAATTTTTAGGATCGATAAGGGCAAGGGGAGTGAATTGCATAACAGTTTTTAAAAGAGTTTCTGCAATACCATCCGTAAGAGCCAACGGTTTTGCATTAGGATTAGCGAAATAACGCTCTAAAGTATGCAGAATTACATCTGTTGCACCACTAGCAGTTTGATATGCTGGTAAAGTGTAGGTAAGTTCAGGGTTCAAAATAGAGAACTTGCAGAAAGCATAGGAAGAAGAAAGACCACGTTTAAGCCAACCATCTTCGTTGGTAATAACGCTTGTATTACTCATTTCGCTGCCTGCTGCTGCAATTGTGAGAATGCAGCCGATGGGTGCACAACCAGTAACAGTCTTCTTTCTTGCATAATAATCCCACACATCGCCTTCATTTGCCAAACCATAGCCGATGCATTTAGCACTATCGATAACGCTGCCGCCACCAACTGCAAGGAGGAAGTCCACACCTTCAGCTTTGCAAAGAGCGATGCCTTCTTTAGCAAGACCTAGCTCAGGATTGGCAACAACTCCACCCATGTTTACATATTCAAGCCCTGCTTCTTCGAGGCTTTTCTTAACCTTGTCGATTAGGCCGCTACGAACAGCGCTACCACCGCCGTAGTGGATTAATACTTTGTGCGCACCATATTGTTTACATAAAGAACCAACTTTTTCTTCTCCATTAGGACCAAAAACAATTTGGCTTGGAGCATGGAATTGGAAATTAGTCATTGAGATATTCCTCCGATTAACAGATTTATACGCTTTGGATAATGCGTAATTATTGAACCAAGACTAAAGCTTGATAATTAAAGCCTAAATTAGAATTTTTTTATTCTATTTTCTATCTGGCAATTGCGCCATAACAATTGCGCCCATAAGTAATATGCAGCCGAAAATCTCTCGTCCACTCATTACTTGTCCTA
>JAKSOJ010000031.1 GCA_024405645.1 Phascolarctobacterium sp.
TTAAAATACAAAAAAACCGAGAACATTTCTGCTCTCGGATTTTTTATAGACGTAATATATTATTTGTCGATTTCGCCAACATTTTTTACAAAGATTACTTTGTTAACAGCGCCATATTTAGGACCTTGCTTTTGAACTTGACCATTGCTATGAGTAATCCAACCATCGATAAAATGATCTGCACCTTTTTTGATAATAACAACTTGATTCCAAGATTTATCAACCATTGCAGAGAAATTACCGGAACCATCGGTCACAGCAACTTTATAAACCGGGCTAGAATAGCAGATGATACCTACAGTACCAGAGCCATCAGCCTTGAAACGACCACCAATTACTTGACGACCAGAATATACTTCTGCATTAGCCAAATCACAATGACCAGAAATTCTGAAATCACCATGTGCGGTAACTGCATCATTTTGAGGATCATGATCAACGGTAGAACCACCATTAACTGCTTTTACAGCTTGAACAGGAGCTTTAGAAGTAGGTGCTTTGGTGGAAACGCCAGGGATTTTTGGAACTTTAATGCCAAAACCTGCATCGGCTTGGGAAAGAGGGATACTAACAACTGCAATACATGCAATAGCAGTGAGAATTTTGCTTAATTTCATTTTGTTTCCTCCTTACGGTAAAAGATAACGATTTTTGAGTTGTCCCCATTATAACAAAGCTTATGAAATTTATCAAATATACAATGGTAATGCTAAATTACGGATTACCTTACAGCTTTTCTTGCATATACTTTTGCAATGCCTCGAGTACTTGCCCTGCTTCCTTACCTTCTGCGGATACTTCCAGTTTCGCTCCTTTGGCTGCACCAAGCTTCATAAGCTCGATTAACTTTTTAGCATTAGCAGATTTATTTCCGCATATAATCTTAACACTAGCTTCATATTTTTTTACAAGCTTCACAATCTCCCCAGCAGGACGAGCATGTATACCAATTGGATCATTAATTATATAAGAAAAAGCTTGAGCTTTCTCCATAGTTTCTTGTACTTCAACTACCGGAGCTAAAACTCTAGTTTCTTCCTTCTCAAAAGTATCTTGAGCATCTTCCTGACCTTTTCCTTCTGCCTCCAAAATTATTTGGCGAACCTCGGGAATGCTAGCAATGGCTACGGACACTTCATCAAGTCCAGCCTCTACCAAACGGGGCAGAATCTTTTTGTCTGCACCCAATTGTCCGCAGATACCAACAGGAATATTGTTATTATGAGCACCTACAATGGTCATTTCAATCAAGCGCAAGATTGCTTCGTGTCTTGGCTCATAATAAGCCTCCATACCTTCTGCTTGTCTGTCCAAGGCTAAAGTATATTGAGTCAAATCGTTTGTACCAATAGAGAAAAAGTCCACATGCTTGGCAAGCTCTTCACTGCAAATAGCTGCAGCAGGAGTCTCTATCATAATGCCAAATTTAGGCATTCGATAAGCTATATGCTTTTCTTCTAGCTCTTGAATAGCCAAAATTACCTGTTCTTTAATGGCATCTATCTCTTTAACCGATGTAATCATCGGAAACATTACAGAAAGATTACCATAAATTGCAGCTCTCAAAAGAGCTTTTAACTGATCCTGAAATAAGGATTTAAAGGCAAGACTCACACGCACACCTCTAAATCCCAAAGCAGGGTTTGCTTCCACAGGCATGTCGAGATATGCTGCAGGCTTATCCGTGCCAATGTCGATGGTACGAATAATTACAGGCTTATCCCCCATTGCCTCTAGAACTTCTTTATATACATTATATTGTTCTTCTTCACTAGGAGCACTGTCACGGTTCATGAACAGAAATTCCGTACGGAATAGGCCTATGCCATCTGCCTTGTTTTTTAGTGCTTGTTCAACATCTTCAATACCAGAAATATTAGCATATACCTTCATCTTCGTAGCAGCTTCTTCTTGAGCCAGGATAGCATCCTTTTCGGCAAGTTTAGCCTTAGCCCATTCTAGTTTTTCTTCAGATGGATTAAGCACTAAACAGCCATTTTCTGCATCCAACACGGCATCTACTCCTGCAAATTTTTCATCAGTTTCAACCCCAAAGATATAGGGCAAGCCATAATTTCCCGCAAGAATCGCAGTATGAGAAGTAGCATTACCCTTGTGAGCAACCAAACCTTTAATATATTTTTTATCAAAAGCTGCAAGCTGAGCAGGAGTAAATTCTTCCGCCATAAGGATTACTTCTTCGTACAAATCTAAATCATTAGTAAAGCCTGTGAGCTTATCAGCAACACGTTGGGCGATTTGCTTCATATCCTCACTACGAGCTCGCATATAGCTATCATGCATCGTTTCAAACTCTGCAGCCAAAACCTTACCTGCGGCTACTGCAGCATATTCAGCACAAGTCTGAAGCTCTGTAATTTTGTCATATATAGCATTTATAAAGCTTGCATCCTCCAGCATCATCAGCTGAGCAGTCAAAACATCCTTAGACCTGCTATCTGCAGTAGCGATTTCTGCTTGCATATCTACCTTAACATTTTCCCATGCAGCTTCAAAGCGAGCAATTTCTGCATTGATATCGCAAATATTCTTTTTTTCGATTTTGGGTTGAGCCTTGAAAAATAAAATCTTTGCTAGGGCTACGCCGCCAATAACAGCATTTCCTTGCAAGATTTGCATAGTAGAAGCACTTACGGACTCTTTTCTTTCAACAGAGAATACTTCTCCCATTAGACACCAAGCCTTTCTATGATAACAGCAAATTCACAGGAATAGCACCTGGAATGTTTTCCAAGTGCTATAACCTTAAGCCTCTATTTCTTTTTGCAGAGCTTGAATATTTTGCTTATATTCTTCCATTTGCGCTATGGTCGCAGAGCATTGGTCTTTTTCTTGTTCCAGCTTAGCTTCGGTTGCAGCTTTGAGAGCTTTCCAATCTGCAAGAATGGCAAATTCAGCCTCAAGAGCCTTTTCCAGAGTATTAATCAAAGGCAGGAAGAATACCTCATCCATCCCTTGTTGGATAATTTTAATAATTGAGCCAACGATTCTACGTTTTTCCCCTTCAATCTTTTCAAAGACATCGGAAGATAGCATTTCTTGAATCTCTTTGGTAATCTTCTCGCCTCTTGCGTCGAATCTGTAAGAAGAATATACATAGAAAACACCATTGACAATGCCTTCTAGCATGCTTTCGACTTCCAAAGCAGCGTAAGAGAGGAATTGATCCAAATCCAAGCCTAAAGTAGACTTCAAGGTTTTGCTATGGTTATTATGTACGCTGGCAATATTTCCCCAAGCCAAAGGATGCTCATTTGTTAAAAGTTCAGCCTCCATATTACCAGCAAAGCGTTCAACTACCTTTTCTAAAAGTTCTAAATCTTTGGCAAGTTCCTCTTGCAAATCCTCAAACAATTCATTCTGGATAAACTCTCTATAACCATTCTCGTTCAGAGCCACAAAATCTTGCGCAAGCCAACGAGCAAGCTCCATGGCATCTTGATGTTCTGTAGTATTGGCAAGAGTTCTTTCCTCAGCTTCTCTTTCTTTGATATCCTTTTTAGCCAAATAGTTATATTTCTTATAATTGTCCATCAGCTCTCTTCTGGAAAGTATTTCAGTATTGAGTTTAGCACGTTTACTAATTTCCTGAGCCTCTTCCAAAAGTTTTTGTTCTGCGCTGATTCGCTTTTCCAAATCCGCAATGGACGCGTTAATTCCATCTAATTTAACATCTGCTTTAAAGCGATAGTCCTTGATATCTTCTTTAATATCGTCAATCAACTCGGTCAATTTTTCGTTATAATCAGTCAGTTGAGCCCTACCACGTTCATTAGTAAGATAGCCAGCCAAAGCAGCCTTAAATTCTTCTACGCCACTATTCAGCATATCACCAATGTTAATCATGTAAATGCCTTGCTCGCCCAGCAGGGTCTTCTCGGCGAAAATCTTGTTCAAACGGGGCAAAAGTTGTTTTTTGGCCTTTGCCAATTTAATGCCAAACAGGTTGCAAACGAAGAAAACATTCTTGATTTCGTTGCTATCCAGGTATTGCGCAATAATCTCCTTATCACCATCACCACCAGTTGCAATATTGGTAGTAACATAGATAACAGCATCAGCCTTTTTCAAGTATTGCTCTACTACAGCAGTTCTGTCTTGAGACTCATCTAAACCCGGAGAGTCAATAATCTCAATACCATTGCTACAAAGCTCGCTTGGATAATAGATAATCGCCTTGGCAAACGGACTATTCTCCAAAGTTCCAATTGGTTCGTCCTCTTCCTCATCGTAGGGAATGGTAACGCAATCTGCCAATGCATCCAAATCTTCTACAATATAATCAGGAACTTTACCATCCTTATGAGCAAGGATGTGTGCCTTAACATGCTCATCTTGAACCCAAATCTCCCAATTTTCAGGCAGTACATCTTTAAAGGATACTGCTGCCTTAGGTTCAGGACCATAGGTTACTTCATTAATATATGCAGTACATGGGTTGAGGCTGTCAGGCAATACCTCGTCCCCCAAAAGAGCATTAATCAAAGAGCTCTTACCAGTGCTAAACTTACCAATAACCAAAACCTTAAAATGCTCTTGGTTAATTCTATTAATCAAATTCTTCAGGCTAGAAAATCTTCTAAAGCTATAATTATGATAAGCATCGACTAATTCGTCGATACGCTCTTCGGTAGCTTCACAAAGGCTATTTATCTTTCCTTTATAAACCTTTAACTCGGAATATTCCAATACTTCCATTTCTTTTACTCCTGTATTTGCATAGCTTACAGCTACTAATCATTCTTACTTGTCATTATATTATACAAATATTAATATCTTTAATCAATAGTTGGTACCTGCAAGCTAAATATTTCCCCCATAAAACGCAACTGATTTCTTGACTCTTTTCCTATTTATATGGTAACATCAAGGGTATGTTGATTTTTTATATAAAAAAATAATATTATTCCTAATTTTTAGGACAGTTATGCTAGTTTTATTTTTTGAGAGGTTGATAAAATGAGAAAAGTTTTAAAATTTGGTGGCAGCTCCTTGGCAAGTGCCGAACAATTCAAAAAGGTTGAAGCAATCATCAAAAGCGACAATAGCGTTGCTTACGTAGTACCTTCTGCTCCTGGTAAACGTAATTCCAGCGATACCAAGGTTACCGATATGCTTCTCCATGTATATGCTACTGCATGTGCAGGTCAAGACATCAGCGCTGAAATGGATGCTATCAAAGCTAGATATAACGAAATTATCGAAGGTCTTGGTCTTAAAGACTTCAATCTTGACGCTGATTTTGAAGAAATCGCTAACAGCTTGAAAACTGCTCCAGAAAAAGATTATACTGCATCTCGTGGCGAATACCTGAACGGCAAAATTATGGCAGCTTACCTGGGAATCCCCTTCATTGATGCTAAAGACATCATCTTCTTCAATGATGAAGGCAAACTGAACACCTATAAAACCCAAAAAGTTATGGAAGCAAAGCTTGCTGAATATGATAAGGCAGTTGTTCCTGGCTTCTATGGCATGGGTAAAGACGGTAAGGTTAAAACCTTCTCCCGTGGCGGCTCCGACGTTACCGGCTCCATCGTTGCACAAGCAGCTAAAGTTGACGTTTATGAAAACTGGACCGACGTATCTGGCTTCCTGACCGCAGATCCTCGCATTGTAGACAATCCCAAACCTATTAAATACATCACCTACAGAGAATTAAGAGAACTTTCCTACATGGGTGCTTCCGTTCTTCACGAAGATGCAATCTTCCCTGTTCGCCAAGTTGGTATTCCTATCAATATTAGAAACACCAACATTCCTACCGATGAAGGAACTTGGATTGTAGAAAGCACTGCTCGCAAACAAGATTATGTAATCACCGGCATTGCTGGCAAAAAAGATTTCTGCACCGTATTCATCTCCAAAGCTATGATGAACTCCGAAATTGGTTTCTGCCGCAAGGTTCTCCAAGCTTTCGAAGACAACAATATTTCTGTAGAACATATGCCTTCCGGTATTGATACCATGACCGTTGTTGTTCACCAAGACGAATTCATGGAAAAAGAGCAAAAAGTTATCTCTGCTATCCACCGTCTTGCTAAACCTGATGCTATTGAAATCGAATCCGGTCTTGCTCTCGTAGCTGTTGTTGGTCGCGGCATGAAGTCTGCAAGCGGTACTGCTGGTAAGCTTTGCACTGCTCTCGCTAACGCAGGCGTTAATATTAAGATGATCGACCAAGGTTCCTCCGAACTCAACATCATCATCGGTATCAGAAACGAAGACTTCGAACTTGCAAGCAAAGCTATTTACAAAGCATTTATCGGCTAAGGTAAATTAACAAGCACACTCCTTGTTCTTACTATTGTAAGGATAAGGAGTGTTTTTATTTATAATTAATAGACATATTCCTTTATAGAGTTTATACTATGGTTATAAATTAAACTATATAAAGTGAAAGGATCGACATATGGATAACAGTAAAAGTTACATTAACTTTACAAATATGACTCGTTTTCTACTAGGCTCCAGTATAGGCATTTTCCTTTTTATGTTTCCAATTGGCGGTATGGACGATTCTGGGTTCAACACTCCTTTAAGCATAGCCACAGATTTTTTAGACAAATTTATCAGTACCCACTTACCATGGCTCTTAATATTCATGGTTGCTGTATCTACCGTTTTCGCTTTAGTTTCTAAATTTCATAAGTTTAATTTTATAGAAAAACGAGAATGGCTTAGTGATGTTATGTTCATTAGCTGGCCTTATGTTATAACTCGTATCATTGCTCTAGCAGTTTCAATTTGCGTTACCTTCAAAACAGGTCCCCAAGCAATTATCTCTGATGATGTTGGTGGTACAATGCTCAGTCTCGGCGGAACGCTCATTGCTTTAGCGATTTCTTTGAGTTTTGCACTGCCCTTTCTTACTGACGCAGGTCTAATGGAATTCCCAGGCATAATCTTAAAGCCTGTAGTCCGTCCTCTCTTTAAAGTTCCAGGACGTGCTTCCCTAGACTTAGTAGCTTCTTGGCTTGCCTCCAGTAATACAGCAGTTCTTATAACAGGCAACCAATATCACAATGGTTTCTATTCTCGTCGTGAAGCTGCAACAATCATGACAAACTTTTCGCTTGTCTCCATTCCTTTCTGTATGGTAGTTGCAGAAACTCTTAAACTAAACGACAGATTTCCACTCCTTTATGGAATCATCTCACTTATTGGTCTGATACTTGCAATTATCGGCTGTCGTATTTATCCTTTAGGCACAATTCCAGATGCATATTGCGGTGAAAAGCGTATTCGTGAAGACATTCCATCCAACTATAGTCTTCTTCGTTGGGCCTTCGAAGTTGCTGCAGAACGTGCTAGCAGATTTTCCATCATAACCGCACTTGCAGGTGGATGGACAATGGCTGTTGGTATTATTTTTGATATTATTCCTATTGTTATTGCGTGGGGAACGATTGGAACTATTCTCGTCAACGAAACGCCAATTTTTCAATTTCTTTCCTATCCAATGGGCATGTACATGGATTTACTAGGTGTTGAACAAGCTTATGCCATTGCTCCACAAACTGTTGTCGGCTTTATCGATATGTTCATTCCAGCACTTATCACGAGCCCAGATTTACCAGAAAAGACACGTTTCCTAGTTGCAGGCATTTCTCTTGTACAAATCATTTATATGACAGAAGTTGGTGGCATTATAGTTAAATCAGAAGTTGGACTTGATTTTAAAGATTTGGTAATCATTTTCCTCGAGCGTACAATCATCGCAATTCCTCTTATAGTGCTCGCTACCAAATTTTTCTTATAAAATAAAAGAGACCCAGGTGCTAGTTATCAATAGCATTAAACCTGAGTCTCTTTTTTTACTTCAAATATGTATCCTTAAGGTAATCGTATGCTTCTTGTGAAATATCCTCATTCTTTAATGCAGTCTCTAAAGTTTCACAAAAATCATTACAAAATGAATTTGCATAACATAGGCCTTGATTCTTTGCAGATAAAAATTTCTCCAAAGACATTAATACATAAAATGGTAATTTCTTCTCATCAATCATAAACTATACCTCTTTAAATTAACCACAGGGATGCATTACTGCTAGTTCCCACTCCTCTTCCCACTTTTCTTCATGAGCTTCAGCATAGGCATTAAAATATGCTTGTTCATTACAAGGCATAATAGTTTTATCTAGTTCTTTACAGATTTGACTATCCATAAGCTTTTTTGCTACTTCCCATTCAAATTGAACGCCATATTCGTTTTCAACTACCATGTTATATCTCCTTATATGAATCAAAACCATATATAAACAAAAAATTTTTAATTAATTAAATATTTTTGATTCCACCAAATTGAGATATCTGTTCACAAATATTCTCTGCTTCAGAAAATCCTTGCTTCTTCAAAATTGAAGCGGATTCTTTTAGTGCTAGCAAGAATTCTTTTTTCATCTTTTCAATAATTCTTACAGCTAGTCTTCTACCAAGACCAGCATCAATAGCTGCTTTTGTTAAAATTTCCATATTAATTCTATCAAGGTTATTTTCGCCACCTAAATAGATGGACATATCTCTATTAAACGGCTTGTATATTACTGTGCTAACAATATCGTATGCAGGGGCCAATCTCAAACTTTTCAAATTACTACTGTATAACAGCGCGTTGTTTTTTATATGCCCATCGCAATTACCAATAAGCACATTGAATACCATTCTTCGCCATAACTCAGCAGTATCTTCAAGAGGATTAGATGAATGTGTCCTAATCAAAGCAAGCATCCTACGTAAGTATTCATCGCCTTCTCTTTCGTATTTATTGCCGGAGCTAATACCCATGGCTTGAGAAAAATCTTCTTGATGCAACCTTAAGGGACATAAAAGCCCATCAATTCGTTTTTCAGCACCGTTAAAAGTACGATCATATCTTTTAGATGCCAATAATACATCTGTGTCCTGCTTTTTTCCTGTATCCATAATAAAGCTATCTGCAACATCAATTCCAAGCAATTTAGCAGTCATAAGAGATAACTGTTCATTAGTTACCAAATTATTTAATCTAACATGACTTTGTTTAACTATATGTGTACTAGGAGCTTTTCCTTTCGGCAGATACCATTTATTTTGCTCTTCATCAAAATACAAACCTACTTTTCCGGAAGCTCCTGCCAATGATAAATGAGTAGCTAAAATTATCTCCGTAGATTTACTAGATCCTTCGTTAGCAAGCCTCTTTATTTCCTCAACCGATAATGTTTCATAGGTATTTGATTCTTTGTCATTTTCATCAATAATTTGTATAGCTCCAAGGCATTCATTACCGAGACCATGCAGAATGGAAATATAATCGTTCTCATCCACTTTTAACCACTCTGCAACTGTTCTTCTAGTAAAACCCTCTGGCAGCAGCCCTTCAAAGAATTTTTTTGTCTGTAATGAACTAAATGCATCTTCTTGAAAAGGTAAGCTTATTGAAATCGGCATAGCAAAAGACTCTGCTAAATAGTCTTTGTCATACTGAAATACAGCATCAGAAGAATTGCTATAAAGAAGCCTGCCCACAAGCTTAGACTCTCCAGAAATTTCAATTTTTACCTGAAGTTCACTCATGATTCACCTCTAACTTGTATAATACAATCCATGCCTAAAATATTAACAAGCCTAAGAACCTTTCCTAATTCAACAGTTTCCTTGCCATGTTCCACATCTGAAATAAAGCTTATGCTAAGACCTGTATAATCGGATATATCTGCTTGCGTGTATCCGAGATCTTTTCTACGTTTTTTTATCAATTCACCTAAATCTTTTATATCCGTAATCTTCATAACTATTACTCGCTTTCAAAATCAGTTCGTACGAACCATTTAATGTGTTGTACAACAAAATAAAGCCGTACTACTGTATTTTTATATATTTAGTATAAATCAGTTCGTACGGCGAAGTCAACTAAAATATAATAAAAAGCTAGGGATGAGAAGTTCTCTTCCCTAGCTGTATTTTTAACCATTATGTTATAGAAATAAAAAAGACTGCAACTTTCATTCGAAAGCCACAATCATTTTCACTCTATACTACAAAAAATTGTATATTTGAGTGGTGCCGCGGACCGGAATCGAACCGGTACGGGTATCTCTACCCGCGGGATTTTAAGTCCCGTGCGTCTGCCAGTTCCGCCACCGCGGCAGACATACAAAAATTGGAGGCGACATCCAGAATCGAACTGGAGATAAAGGTTTTGCAGACCTCTG
>JAKSOJ010000032.1 GCA_024405645.1 Phascolarctobacterium sp.
CCAGAATTTTTGCAATTTCAAAATGATTGTTTGAAAGTCCATGCTAGTCCTCCTAGAAATATAATAAGGTTGTTACTGTTACTAAGATAAAAAATATTACTCTCACAAAATGTTCAGAGTAGGTCAGATGCAAGGCGGGATGAGGAAGGCGTACTGATTAGTACGTCGACGATTCCCAACGCAGCAGATGGCCTGCTAAGGACATTTTTTACGGAAGTAAAGAAAAACAAAAAACATCTTAGTTCCCGTAACTAAAAGTTACAGGGACGAAGATGTTGTACTCCGCGGTTCCACCCTGCTTGACTCTAAAATGAGTCCGCCTCAAGATATTAAGTTCATGCTCCAAAGTGCCTTTCGTCCACTATTGCCGGCTTGCACCCTCCCAGCTCGCTAACTGCGCAGACTACTTCTCTTTTTCATCGCATAAGGGTATTTTACAATTATAGAAGTGATTTGTCAAGGAGCAGTAAATATTATCTTCACAAAAAGATAAGAAGTTAAAAACCAAGAACTGATTTTTAACTTCTTATTTCATTTATTATTTCTTAGCGGTTTTTTTAGCAGCAGCTTTCTTCGCGCCTTTTCTAGCACCTTTTTTAGGTTTTTCTACCGGTTTGGGGTTCATAGCTTCTTTCAAGGATTTGGTTGCTTTGAAAGCAACAGCTTTGGAAGCAGCGATTTGGATTTTTTCTTTGGTTGCAGGGTTGATGCCTTCACGAGCAGCGCGTTCTCTAATATCAAAAGAACCGAAGCCAAATAAAGATACTTTGTTGCCTGCTACCAATTCAGCTTTGATAGCTTCTAATGCTGCATCGATAACGATTTTAGCAGCGGTCTTGGAAATTTTGCCATCTTGACAAACTTTGTCAATAATTTGAGATTTAGAAATATTTTCCATTGTTAATAGCCTCCCTTAAATAACTAACTTCTTTATCTATTCTATATGTATTCCATATATCCTGCATAAAATGAAAATAAAATACAAACTTTTATTATAGTTAAAAATTGCATTCTAAAACTCAGCCAGCTTATATAATGTTAACACGTAAACTCTATTTTAATCCCATCTGTCTAGGCGAAGCCTTTCTCTTGACGAGTGAGAGTGAATTTGATAAAGTAAGAACTGCAAAAATAGAATAATCTAAAAATAAAATAATAGAAACTTAAACCCTCGGAGGAAAATAAAAATGTTATTCCAACCTGCCAAACTTGGCCCCATAACCCTTAAAAACAGAACCGTAATGCCACCCATGGTAACCAATCTGGCTCTTAGAGACGGCAGTCCTAGCGATGCCACCATAAAATATTACGCAGAACGTGCTCGTGGTGGCGTGGGTATGATCATCGTCGAAGGTACCGACATAGAACGTACCCACTGTTTCTCCGGTCCTAACCGTCTGGCCATTGCAGATAAAATCAACCAAGTTGCCTTTGAACGACTCACCAGAGCCGTGCATGCCTATGGGGCAAAAATCACCCTGCAGCTAATTCAACCAGGTGGTGCCTCTGCCCCATTGCCAAGCGGTGAAAAATTCTGGGGCGTAAGCGAAATTCCCTTTGTCCCTGTAACCCAACCTCCTCATGCTATGACTGTTGACGAGATTAAAATTACAGTTCAAGAATTTGCCAATGCAGCTCAAAGAGCCAAAGATGCTGGCTTCGACGGCGTAGAAATCCACGCTGCCCATTCATACCTTTTGGGCGAATTTTTGGCTCCCTATTATAATAACCGCACAGACGAATACGGTGGAAGCTTTGAAAACCGTCTGCGTATTTTTGGTGAAATCTACGAAGCAGTTCGCAAAGCAGTTGGCCGTCAATTCCTTGTTGGCATTCGCTTTAGCGGTGACGAAATGACCCCTCATATTCCAGGTACCTTAAACAAAGAAGATGGTATCGCCATTGCCAAAGAATTTGATCGTATTGGTTATGATTATATAAACGTTTCCAATGGCAATGCATTCAACGCCAATGCCAACTGTGACCCCTATTCCTACCAACCAGGCTGGAAAAAACACGTTGCAGCCGATATCAAAAAGGCAGTTAAGGTTCCTGTTATTGCTACTAATACTGTAAAAGATGCAGATTGGGCAGAACAATTACTGCAAGAAGGCGTTTGCGATTTCGTAGCTCTCGGTCGCTCCAATTTTGCTGATGCCGATTTTGTTCGCAAGTCTCAAACCCCAAAGCAATATGCACCCCTGCGTAAATGCATTGGTTGCATGCACTGCCGTGAACGCCTTATTGGCGGACTTTCCGTGCATTGTACTGTCAACCCACGTATGGGCTGTGAGCTTGACTTCCCTGAACTTAAAAAGGACGGACAAGGTCGTAAGGTTTGTATTGTAGGTGGTGGTCCTGCAGGGATGCAAGCTGCAGTAACACTTGCACAACGCGGCTTTGCTGTAACCCTTTTCGAAAAGAGTTCTAAACTCGGTGGTACCCTAAACCTTGCTGAAAAACCAAGCTTTAAAGAGAAGCTAACCGGTCTTAAAAACACTATGGCCGAAGAGCTTGCTCAACTAGGTGTAGAGGTTAAGCTCGGTACAGAAGCAACTGTAAGAGCTATTCAAGATTTGGCTCCAGAAGAAGTTTTCTTAGCCTGTGGTGCTAATCCCATCGTTCCTCCCCTGCCCGGCTTAGATGGTGCAAATGTTACTACTGCTGAACAACTCCTCCGCAATGGTAGCGAAGCTATTAGTGGCAGAGTAGCAGTAATCGGAAGTGGTCTAACAGGTCTTGAAACTGCAGAAATTCTCGCAGAACAAGGCTGTCAGGTTACTGTTTTTGAAATGCAATCTACCATTGCTCCAGGCATGTTTGCCGTAATCAAAAACGATATTACTGGTCGCCTTGAAAAATTAGGTGTAACCCTGCGCACTGGCACAGCCCTCACAAGCACTAATGAGGAAGGCATTACTATTAAAACCCAAGAAGGTCTGGAAAATATCGCCTGTGATAAAATTGTCCTCGCTTTAGGCGTAAAACCTGATACTTCTTTAGTCGCTGGTCTGCAACAAGCAGGCTATAACCCACTGCAATTAGGAGACTGCTCTAAAGGCGGTCGTATTACCGAAGCAATCTTTGATGGCTTCAATGCTGCTTACCATTTTGGTGCATAAAAGAAAGTAAATAAAAATAAGAGCTGCGGGTCTTTTGGCTCGCAGCTCTCTTTTTGTCTATTTTTAATTATTCTTTATCTCTTGCAGGAATGTAATCTTCGCGGCAGGGAGTAAAGGTATCAATCAAGACAACATCGGTCTTGGCATTAACCTTGTGAGGTACGTTGGGTTCTGCAACAACGCAGTCACCTGCATGCAGGACACGATATTCGCCTTCAGACCATACCTCTAAATCACCAGATACTACATAGGTAATTTGTGTATGCGGATGAGCATGGTCAACACCAGTACCTTTAGCCAAATGACCTTCCATAACCATGAGATATTTATTGTAGGTCAAAATGCGACGGGTAACTCCCGGCATAGGAAATTCTTCAATAGCTTCTTCACGAATACCAAACATCTTAAAACTCCTTTATTTCTTCAAAGCAGCAATAGCTTCGGTGAACACTTCACCTAAAGCAGTAATGCCTTGGATAATTTTTTCGTTACTGGAACTAGAATAGCTCATACGCAGGCAGTTATTTACATTGCCATTCGGGAAGAAGGTCGCACCAGGAATATAGGCAACCTTGCGTGCAATGGCTTTTGGGAACAATTCCTGAGTATCAATTTCCTTGGGCAGCTCTACCCAGGTGAACATGCCACCATGAGGATAGGTAAATTTTGCTTCCTTGGGGAAACATTTTTTCATAGCATCTAGCATAACATCACGTTTATGCTTGTAGATAGCTCTTAATTCCAGAATGTGGGCATCAATATCATTATCATTCAGATATTGCAAAATAGTCAGCTGGTTAATGGTACTGGAATGCAAATCAGTGGATTGCTTGATTTGGGTGAGCATATCCATTACTTCAGGACAGCTGATAATATAGCCGCAACGCAAACCAGGGCAAAGCACCTTGGAGAAGGAACCCATATAGATTACCAATCCCTTGGTATCCATGCTCTTTAATGTCGGCAGTTCTTCACCCTCATAGCGCAGTTCGCCATAAGGATTATCCTCAAGCACAGGAATATTATATTTTTCTGCAACCTCCAAAACAGCTTTTCTACGTTCTGTAGACCAAGTTTTACCGGAAGGATTTTGGAAGTTAGGAATAACATAAATAACCTTAGCATTAGGGCAATCTGCCAGTTTAGCTTCCAGGTCCTCTATCATCATACCATCTTCGTCGGTATCGATGGACAGAAAATTACATTGATATGTTTTGAAGGTAGTAACAGCCGCAGTATAGGTCGGACTTTCACAAACAACATAATCCCCAGGATTGAGGAATATGCGACCCACCATATCAATAGCCTGTTGGGAACCACTGGTAATCATAATATTTGCTGCATCTGCATGAATATTATGATATTCACTCATACGTTTAGCGATTTTTTCTCTTAAAGCCAAAAGGCCTTCTACAGAGCTATATTGAAGGGCGTTTGTCCCCTTCTCTTCAAAAACCTTTTGAGAAGCAGCAGCCATTTCCTTTAGAGGAAAGGATTCTGGAGCAGGCAAGCCACCGGCAAAGGAAATAATATCCGGTTGAGCAGTCAGCTTTAAGGCTTCCTTAACAACATCATTTTTCTCGCCTAACATGCGGTCAGCATATTTCAAATTCATAATAATCCCCTCTTAGCACACTACAATTATTTTTCGCAAAGAGCAAAGCAACGTGCGGTAAAGCCTGCAGAACCTTTAACTCTGGGGAAGGTGCAGAAAATAACTGCGCCAGCTTCAGGAACTTGGTCAAGGTTAATCATCAATTCAATTTGGAAACGGTCTTGTTGCAGAATGTATAATTCGCCAGGATAGCCTTCTACAGGTCCAATAACTGCAGGGTCAGTGTCGCTTGCTTCGTGGCCAATGCTTGCTACATTGCGTTCTTCAACCAGGAATTTGATGGTTTCAACTGCCCAGCCAGGATAATGGCATTTGCCTTCAGCATCTGCATTTTGCATTTCAGCCATACCACCCTTTTTATACCAATCAGAGCGGAAAGCAACGAAAGCGCCTTCCGGAATACGACCATTCTTTTCTTCCCAAGCGAGAACATCTTCGATAGCCAGAGCATAGTCTGCATTTTCAGCACATTTAGCGGAAGCGTCGATTACGCACAGAGGCATAACCATATCGTTAATGCCAAAGGTTTCCAAAGTACGGCCTTCAGCAACAAAATGCCAAGGAGCATCTACGTGAGTGCCATATTGGCTAACGATGTTGTACAGGTTAACGTTAAAGCCATGTTCTACAACATCAAAAAGTTTTTTATCTTCCATAGTGGGGAAACCTGCCCAGTGAACAGTTTCAGTGCTAACCTCACGGCTCAGTTCAACCCATTTACAATTATTTTTCCAGTCTGCTAATTGATTCCAAAGTTTCATAGTTTATATCTCCTTTAATATAAAAATTATAATTAACCCTTAATATAGTAACGTACCCAGTTTGCCATCATAGTATGGAATTGGCTCATCCAGTCTTGGTCAGTACGTACATTATCGTTTTCATCAAAATAGTTTTCAGGCTTTTGCATGTCAAACCCCTTAGATGTATCACGAATATATTGGTTTTGCAGAATAAAGCTTTCATATTCCCAATGTGCAATAATATATACGTGTTTTTTCTCGTCCCAACAGCTCAAAGTAGGACCTACCTTGCCATAGCCATCTGCCAAAACCTTAACAGCCTTACAGTTGCGCAGTTCTTCGTGATTATAACCACTGATACGGCTATGGGGCACGAAAATTGTATCCGGCATATTGGTCATCAGTACATGATCAGGATATGGTTTTTCATGAGGATAGATACCGGAGATTTTTCCACCAATAAGTGCCTTGTCTATGCCATGATAATGGTACAGCGCTGCCATACATCCCCAGCAGGAGAAATAGCAAGCCTTAACATGAGTATCTGCCCACGCAAAAATTTTTTCCAGTTCAGCCCAGTAGCGCACATCCTTAAATTGATATTTTTCTGCATCTGCCCCAGTAATAATCAAACCGTCATAATATTCGTCCTGCATTTTTGTAGGAGTTGAATAATAAGTGTCCAGATATTCTTGGGAGGTATGTGTTGGCTTGTGGCTTTCTACCATGAAGAATGTAACTTCAATATCGTATTCAGAAAAGGACAGTCCTCTTAGCCATTGAGTTTCTGCTTCTGGCTTGCCAGGGAGCAGGTTCAAAACTGCCACCTTAACGGGTTGGCGTTTTTTTGCCTCGTCTGAAAACTTGTCAATAATGTCTACACCCTCAGCCGCTAAAACCTTTGCAGCATCTAAACGGGTATCAAAAATAATTGCCATATAATTCCCTCGATTGCAATAATATATTCAGTTCAAAATCGTCATTCCGATTTTAGAAACATACAGTTATTATAACCAAAAAATTGTTAGTCTTCAAGGCAAAAAATTGTTAACTACTTTACAAAATGGTTTTTTGTGGCGTACTAAAGCACACAAAAACAAAAAATCCGTGAGCATATTGCCCACGGATTTATATTTAATTATAAATTACATGCCTGCTGCTGCCATTGCTGCATCAACCTTAGCCTTGCCAGCTTCGGTAAGTTCGGTCAACGGAAGACGAGGAGCACCAACATCAATACCAGTAGCTTTGGTTACTGCATATTTGATAGGAATCGGATTGGATTCTACGAACATAGCATTTGCCAGAGGAACCATAATTTTGTTCAGATCAGCAGCTTTCTTAACTTCGCCATTTTCAAATGCTTGCATAACTTCTTGGAGAATGTTGCCATTGCAGTTGGAAAGAACGGAGATAAGTCCAGTTGCACCAACGGACATGAACGGAATGATCAAGCCGTCATCGCCAGAGTAAATTGTAATACGTTCAGGAAGAACGCGATAGAGTTCAGCACATTGAGCAACGCTACCAGCAGCTTCTTTAACAGCAACGATGTTTTCGAAATCGTTAGCAAGACGAGCGATGGTTGCAGGAGCAATGTTGGAACCAGTACGGCCAGGAACATTGTAAACGATGATGGGCAGCTTGGTTGCTTTAGCAACTGCTGCGAAATGTTGATAGTAACCTTCTTGAGTCGGTTTGTTGTAGTAAGGACCTACAACCAAAAGACCATCAACGCCTTCAGCTTCCATGGTTTGAACGAGTTCGATAGTGGAAGCAGTGCAGTTGGTACCAGCACCTACAACGATGGGTGCACGACCTTGGGTTGCTTCTTTAACAGTGCGAATGAAAGCGATTTTTTCTTCCATGGTCATGGTAGCAGCTTCACCAGTAGAACCTTCTACTACGAGAGCATCAGTACCATTATCTAAAAGCCAGTTAGCAAATTTTGCGCCTGCTTCATGGTTTACAGAACCATCAGCTGCAAACGGAGTTACCATAGCGGTTAGTAATCTTCCAAAATACGGTTTAGCCATTATAATTTACCCTCTTTCTTTTACAAAATTTCCATATCGCGTCATTTTCTTCGTCACCACTCCTCGACGTACCATTTAGTACGCCTCCGTCCTGGTTCCTCGAACCTAACGCAATCTGAAAATTTTATCTATTATATTATTAACTTAATTGTAAACAAGTTTATTACAGATTGAATGCTGCGTGAAGTGCATTTACAGCATCAGAAAGGCATTCATCTTTAACGATTGCGGAAATAGTGTTATCAGAGTCAACGGTTTGATAAATCTTGATATTGTTTCCTGCAAGAGCAGCAACGAAACGAGCCATAACGCCAGGAACACCTCTCATACCAGAACCAACTACTGTTACTTTACCGCAACCTTCATTGATGTCATATTGAACTCCAGCATTGTCAAGAACAGTAACGGTCTTTACTTGATCTTCTGCAACTACTGCAAACATTGCTTCTTTTTCAGAAAGATTCAAGCAACCAACGGAGATGCCAGCTTGAGCAAGATCAACGAAAAGATTTTGACCAGCGGTGAAATCGTTCGGGTTAAGAGTTACTCTGAATTGAGTTAGACCAGAAAGATTTGCAACACCAGCTGCGGTGCTGAGAGTAATATCTGCGCCCGCATTTTCAGTAGTTTCGTTAGTAATCAGAGTGCCAGGAGCATCGGAGAAAGTGGATTTGATGTACATGGGCACATTAGCGCTCATAGCAATTTCAACAGCACGAGGATGTATTACCTTTGCGCCATTGTGTGCCATTTGGCAAACCTCCGCGTAGGAAATGCTTTCCATAATGGTAGCATCCTTTACGATACGCGGATCAGCGGTCATAATGCCATCTACATCGGTATAAATTTCTACACAATCTGCATGGAGAGCTGCGCCAAGTGCTGCTGCAGTTGTATCAGAACCACCACGACCAAGTGTAGTAAATTTAGAATTATTTTCAGTTACGCCTTGGAAGCCACACACAACAGGAATGATGCCTGCTTCCAGAAGACGCAACAGATTGGAAGATTTAATGTTTTTAATGCGAGCAGCACCGAATTGGCTATCTGTAACAATACCTGCTTGACCACCAGTCAGTGCCATTGCATTAAAGCCAAATTTTTGCAGGCAAGCTGCCATTACACAAGAGGAAATGATTTCACCGCAGCACATCATTACGTCCATCTCGCGAACGTTTACAGAAAGATTTTCTTCTTTCAAAACGTTAATCAAGGTATCGGTTGCGTAAGGAGCGCCCTTGCGGCCCATTGCAGACACTACTACTACAGGTGCATAACCATTGCGAATAGCTTGTTGAACCTTGTCCTTAACCTTTTCACGAACAGAAGCATCTGCCACAGAGGTACCGCCAAATTTTTGAACAATAATTTTCATTAGTTTGCTTTCCTCTTATTTTTTGATCCAATCTTTTTCGATCATAACTTCTGCAATTTGGAGAGCATTGAGAGCTGCACCTTTGCGGATTTGGTCACCTACTACCCACAGGTTGAAGGTATTAGGATTGGAGAAGTCGCGACGGAGACGACCTACGAAGCAATCGTTTTGGTCGGAAGTGTACAAAGGCATCGGGTAGATTTGTTCTTCCAGATTGTCTTGCATTTGTACACCAGGGAATGCATCGATTGCTTTTGCCATTTCGTCAAGGTCGAGGTCATGTTCGAATTCGATGTTAACGGATTCGGAATGGCTACGATATACAGGAACACGAACGGTAGTTGCGGTAATACGCATTTCTTCGTCGTGGAAAATCTTTCTGGTTTCATTTACCATCTTCATTTCTTCCTTGGAATATTTGTTATCCAAGAATACGTCGATTTGCGGAATCAGGTTGAATGCGATGGGATAATGTTTTGCCAAAGAAGCGGAAGGAAGAATATGAGGAATCATTTCGCGACCTTCTGCATAAGCTTTAGTTTCATCGGTTAATTCGTCAATGCCTTCTTTACCAGCGCCGGATACAGCTTGGTAGGTGCTTACAACGATACGTTTAATGCGAGCCATATCATAGAGAGGTTTGAGAGCCATAACCATGATGATGGTAGAGCAGTTCGGGTTAGCAATGATGCCTTTGTGGGTCAGGATGTCTTCCGGGTTAACTTCGGGAACTACCAGAGGAACTTCCGGATCCATACGGAAGGTGGAGCTGTTGTCGATTACTACAGCACCTGCTTCAACTGCGTAGGGAGCAAATTCTTTAGAAATGCTACCGCCAGCAAACAAAGCAATATCGATACCTTCAAAGCTATCTTTAGTTGCTTCTTCAACAGTGTAGGTTTTGCCCATGAGTTCGATTTTGGTACCAGCACTACGTTTAGAAGCCAAGAGACGTAATTCGTTGAACGGGAAATTGCGTTCTTCGATTAAGCGTAAGAATTCGCCACCAACTGCGCCGGTAGCACCAAGGATTGCTACATTATATTTTTTCATTTTAAATCCCCCATTATATGTTAATTTT
>JAKSOJ010000033.1 GCA_024405645.1 Phascolarctobacterium sp.
GCTTCCAGTTCAGCAGCATTAGCAAAGCCACAGCAATATTCCATGGTTTGAACTGCGTTAGGAGCATATGTCTTAATTGCTTCGAAATAGGAATCCCAGTCGATATTGCCTTGACCTACAGGAAGATGAGCATCAGCAGTGCCATCGTTATCATGAACATGGCAACCAATCAACACCGGAGCAACTGCCTTAACAGTTTCTGCCAAATCCCAGCCATTGCAATGTGCATGACCAGTATCGATTAAGAATTTAGCATCGGGAAATTCTGCAGGAAGCTTGATGAAATCTTCAAAAGTGAAGAGAACATTATTCTTGCATGCGATGCCAACGTTTTCAATAGCAACGGTTACATCATAAACCTTTGCCAAGTCGATAATCTTATGGAAACGTTCAATAACCAACGCTTTAAGCTCTGCAATGTCACCATTGGTGGTTTCGTTAGAATGAACTACTACAAATTCAGCATTGCATTTTTTGGCATATTGGAAAGTTTGATCAAAAATTTGCAGATAGTTTTCGTCTGCAGGATTTGCTAAATCAACTGCCACACAGGGTCCATGAATAGTTAAATCTCTATCGCCCCATGCGATAATCTCTTTATCCCAATAATAGTTTTTACCAAATTCATAGAAGTATTCAATACCATATTCTGGTTTTAAAGCGCGCATAGCGAACTTTTGGAAGCCAGGAAACAGTAAATCGCTTACTGCTATTCTCATGTTATCCCTCCAGATTCATACCTGTTTCTGCATCGAACAGGCATACTTTTGCCCAGTCGAAATCAAAGCCGGAGATATTTTGCATATCTACATCTTGATTGCTGTCTTGAATATAGTATAACTCACCATTGGTCAAACGTAAACTTGCAGTTTTCAAGTTACCAGTATTTTCGAGGAATTCGACTTCGCCAGAAACCATCGGATTTTCCTTTTTAGCGATGGAGCATTCTGGGCGCAGACCAAATTGTACTTCGCTCTTGCCAGCAACCAAAGCTGCTTTATCAGCAGGCATTTCCAAAGTGTTCTTGCCAATGATCAATTTATTACCATTAACTTGAGCTTTAACAATGTTCATAGCAGGAGAACCAATGAAGTTTGCTACGAAGGTGTTTGCAGGATGATGATAAATATTATGTGGAGTATCGATTTGTTGAATCTTACCAGCATTCATAACCGCAATACGAGTTGCAACAGTCATTGCTTCGATTTGGTCATGGGTTACATAAATCATGGTAGGTTTGAAAAGTTCATGAATCTTTACAAGCTCAGTTCTTGCTTGTTGGCGGAGCTTCGCATCCAGGTTGGAAAGAGGTTCGTCCAGCAGGAAGTACGGAGATTGTTTTACAAGTGCACGGCAGAGAGCAACACGTTGCTTTTGACCACCGGACAATTCATGAGTCTTTTTATTTTCATAGCCTTGCAGATGGAGGATTTCCAATGCTTGGTTAGTACGTTTAGCGATTTCGTCAGCAGGAAGCTTTTGAATTTGCAGACCAAAGGTAATATTGTCCCAAACGGAAAGATGCGGGAACAATGCGTAGCTTTGGAATACCATAGCGATATTTCTGTCGCCAGGAGACATATCATTTACTACTTTACCATCCATATACAGCTCGCCGCGAGTAATTTCTTCGAAGCCAGCAATCATACGCAGAGTAGTAGTTTTACCGCAACCAGAAGGTCCTAAGAGAATAAGACGTTCGCCTTTTTTAATTTCTAAGTTTAAATCTTTTACGACCAAGTTAGAGCCGTAAGCTTTATCTACATGAGAGAATACGATGCTATTTTCCATATTATCCTTTCACCCCGGAATTCATAAAAGTATTGATAATAAATTTTTGGCAGAATATATACAGTACCAATGGAGGCAAGCTTGTTAAGGTTGCTACTGCCATTGCTACGCCCCATTCACTACCACCTTCGGCAGAGATAAAGAGTTGCAGTGCCAAAGGAAGAGTTAAGTTTTCATCGCTTTGTAAAATAAGCAGGGGCCAGAAATATTCGTTCCAGGAATTGATGAAGAACAAAATTGCATTTGCAAAGATTGCAGGTTTAATCAAAGGAATCATTACCTTCATCAATATTTGATGTGGCTTAGCACCATCCAGTATTGCAGTTTCCAAAAGCGGTTTTGGAATACCACGCATTGTTTGACGCATGAGGTAGATGCCCATGCCATCTGCAAACGCAGGAATCATTACACCGTATGGACTATCCAATAAACCAATCTTACTCATGAACAAATAGTTGGGCATGATAAGCACGGTAATTGGAATAAAGAATGTCAAAAGCATGGAGTTGAAGATAGTTTCTTTATATTTGAAATCGTAATATACGAAACCAAATGCAGCCAAAATGGAAGTAATTGTCTTAGATATTGTAACACAAATAGCGATAAAGAAAGTATTCCAAGTATAGGTTAAGACAGGGAAATCACTCAATACGCTAGTATAGTTAGCAAATGTTGGAGGGAGTGGCAAAGGATTCAGTGTTGATTCGAATACTTGGTCCAAATCCTTGAAGGATGTGGAAATCATAAAGATGATTGGCCAAATCATCAAGAAAATCGCAATCAACAGGAGCAGATGCCATACCCATTCTTCTTTCCAGCCCTTAGTTTTCATAGTACACCTTCTTATCCAGGAATTTATGCTTCAAGAAGAGGAAAATTAAGAATACAATCATAGTAACAAAAGCATAAGCTGCTGATGTACCGGTCTTGAAGAATGTGAAAGCATATTGATAGATAATGTAAACCAGGTTAGTAGAACCTTGGTCAGGACCACCTTGGGTAAGCATATTAACAGGAGTCAATACATATTGCAAACCAAAAACGATGGTAATAGTAAACACATAGATAGCAGTGGAGCTAGTCATAGGAAGAATAATTTTCTTGAAAATTACCCAGTTGGAAGCATTTTCCAATTTTGCAGCTTCAATCATTTCCTTAGGTACGGAAACCATTGCAGCCAACATTACGATTAAGTTATAACCAAAGGTTTTCCAACCGATGATAGTGGTAATCGCGAAAATTACTAAGTAATTTTCTTTGAACCAACGTGGAGACTCTATGCTAAACCAGCCTAGGATGATGGAAATAGGACCAGCCAAGGGGTTGAATATCCAAAGGAATAAAATACTTGCTACTGCAAGAGATACGGTTGCCGGCAAGAACAATGTTGCTCTGTAGAACGTATTTCCCTTTGTAACCAAATGGCCCAAAATAAACGAATAGAGATAAGGCATGATAAAGTTATAGATTAAAAGGAATAATACGAATAATACCGTGTTAACAATAATTTTAATGAGTTCTGCAGAAGCAAACAGCTCAGAAAAGTTATCCAAGCCTACAAATTTCATATTGGGACTAACCATGTTCCAAGAGAAGAAACTTAAATACATGTTTTGGAATAATGGCCAATAGTAGAACGCGAGAAAGATAATCGCAGCAGGCAGGAGGTACAGTATAGCTTCCTTGGTATTTTTACTCATTATTGCACCTTCTTTCAAATATTGAACGAACTCCCCCACTTTTAAACAGACATATTGCGTCTGAAAAAGCGGGAGAGTTTTAAGTTCATGAATTAATGATTAACTTGGGTTATATTATTTTAAGAGTTTGTCGATCTTTTCAGCAGTTTGATGGAGAGCATCTTTTGCACTCATCTTGCCGGAGAGGATGATGTCGCGAACGTCGATCAAGAGTTGTTCAGCTTGGAGGCCGTTAGCACCAGGGAAGGAAGCCCATTTGGTTACTTTAGGCATCATGCCAAGAGCCATTTGGATGTTCTTGTTTTCGTCAACGATTTTCTTGAAGCCTTTCGGATCATCAGCAACACCTTTGCGAGGCGGCAGGTAACCAGTACCGGTAGACCATTTAGCCAAAGCTTCAGGAGATTCGATGTATTCGATGAATTTGGTAGCTGCTTTTTGTTTAGCTGCGTCTTTGGAGAATACCATCAAGAAGTTACCGCCTGCGGGAACTTGTACAGGTTTGCTGCCAAATGCAGGGAATTCAGCTGCTTTAACGTTGAATTTAGCGGATTTTTCGAAGTTAGCACGTTTGCCGATAGTGGTGCAAACCATACCGAGTTTGCCGGACAGGTAAGCTTGGAAGCCTTCTTCGTTGGTAGCATGGAGACCATGACCAGCTTTAACCATATCAGCTAAGAGTTGGTAAGCTTCTGCAGCTTCCGGAGTATCGAAACCAGAAACAACTTTGCCGTCAACTTTTTTCAGCATTTTAGCGCCGTTGGATTCGAGCAAGCCTTGTTGAGCCCAGTTATCAGCATATTCTTGCATGAAGAAGCCCATGTTACCGGTTTTAGCTTTGATAGCTGCGGAGTATTCGGATACTTCTTTCCAGGTCTTAGGCGGTTTGTTAGGATCTAAACCAGCTTTGGTGAAGATTTCAGGGTTGTAGTATAATACGGGAACGGATACGGAATAAGGAAGACCAACTTGTTTGCCATCTTCGGTTTGAGCAAGGTTCAATACGTTAGGCAGGAAGTTGTCTTTCATGAAGTTAGCATTGCCAGCAGCTTTGAATGCTTCGTTCAAGTCAACATATTTGAAGTTGTCTGCTGCATAGTTCAGGAAGGAGTAACCCATTTGTACTACGTCAGGGTTCTTGCCAGAAGCCATAGCAGCTTGTAAGTTTTGGGTTAAGCCTTTGTACATATCGGGGTTGTATTTAGCAATAACTTCGATGTCAGGGTTCTTTTTGTTGAAGTCTGCTACTAATTCTTTAACGGTTGCGCCGCCGAAGCTTTCAGCTGCTACGTGCCAGTATTCGATTTGAACCTTTTTGCCGTCAGCTTTTGCTGCTTTTTTATCGCCACCGCCGCAGCCAGCAATTACGCCTGCAGCTAACATAGAAACAACTGCTAATGCTAAAGCTTTTTTGAATTTCATATTACGTACCTCCAAATTTCCTTAATCTCAGAGAAATATAGCCGTGCAATTCAGCTAACTCTAGTTTAAAGGATAAATAATACACTAGTCAAGTAAAAAATAGATAAAAATTGTACACTTTATATTATTTTTGTATATCTTGTAAGAATTTTTACATTATGTAAAGTATACTAAAAACGCCCTACAGGGACATTTTGTGTCCAAATTATGAGTGAAACATATTCCTTTTTTCAATAAAAAACTACTAAATTATTAATTAGACTTATTTAATTAATTTGATATAAATTAAACAAAAGCAATAATTTTTGCTAAATATAAAGTTTTAATGTAGAATATTGATAAAATAATTTCAACAGGAGAATAATATGGAAAGAGATAAATTACAATCTCGACTGGGATTTATTATGTTAAGCGCAGCCTCGGCAATTGGTATTGGCAATGTTTGGAAGTTCCCCTATGTTGTCGGCCAAAGCGGAGGAGGCTATTTTGTACTCATCTATTTAATCTTCTTGCTAATTTTGGGTATTCCAATGTTGACAATGGAATTCTCAGTTGGTCGAGGAAGTCAAAAGAGCCCTATGGAGAGCTTTAGAGTTTTGGAGCCTTCTGGCACAAATTGGCATATCCACGGATATGTTTGCTTGGCCGCAAACTATTTATTGATGATGTTCTACACAACGGTTGCTGGTTGGATGCTCAAATATTTCTATATCACTTCCATTGGCGAAATGTCTGGATTGACAGCGGATCAAATCAACAAAATCTTTGGTCATACAATTGGAGATACTTCAGGCCAACTCTTTTGGATGGCTATTACAGTTATACTAGGAATTGCAGCCTGCTACGGAGGTGTGCAACAAAGCTTAGAAAAAGTTACTAAGTATATGATGACGGCTCTATTAATAATCATGCTTGTACTTGCAGGTTATAGTATTTCCAGTACCGGTGCTAAAGAAGGTTTAGATTTCTTTTTAACACCAAACCTAGAACGACTCAGACAAGTTGGTATTTTAAAAGTAATCGTTATGGCTATGAATCAGGCATTCTTTACTTTGAGTATTGGTATTGGTTCAATGGCTATTTTCGGTAGTTATATAGGTAAAGAACATAGTCTTTTAGGAGAGGCAATTCAAGTCTCCGTTTTAGATACCTTTGTAGCGATGACTAGTGGTTTGGTAATTTTCCCACTCTGCTATACATATAATGTAAATGTATCTGCAGGCCCTAGTTTGATATTCTTAGCTCTACCAAATGTTTTCTCACATATGCCTATCGGTCATATTTGGGGCGGACTATTCTTCCTCTTCCTATCCTTTGCAGCACTTTCAACTGTATTCGCAGTATTTGAAAATATCGTCTCCATGGTAATGGAAATGTTTAATTGTTCACGTAAGAATTCCTGTTTAATCAACCTTGTTGGTTTATTAGTCCTTGGAGCTCCCTGTGCACTTGGCTTTAGTGTATGGGCGTGGCCTTGGCTCAAGGTTTTTGGTGGAACAATTCTCGACCTAGAAGATTTTCTCGTAAGCAATCTCTTACTTCCATGTGGTGCTCTTGTTTATCTGCTTTTCTGTGTGAAAGATTCTGGTTGGGGATGGAATAATTATTATGCAGAAGTCAATGCTGGTGATGGTGCTAAAGTTAAGCCTTGGATGCGTAATTATTTTACTTATGTTCTTCCCATCATTATCCTTTTCATCATGATTTATGGAATCTGGGAAAAATTCTTTTTATAAAACAAAAACTCGACTGAAAATCAGTCGAGTTTTTTTATTACGCAACATTTAGTTTTGAGATAGACTCTGTTGCTTACGCAACCTTTCTTTAATTAATTCTACAAAATCGCTTGGTCCCAATACTTTGAGCACCGGTCCAAAGCCAAGTAATTTAATTAAAACTTCCGTAGCATCTAAGCCGTCAATATATAGTTTAACCTTCAGAATATCTCTTTCTTTATCGTAAACTGCTTCCTTTTGGTAATTGGAAAACTCTACCATAAAGCGTTCCATAGCATTTCGCTCATCATAGAGTTCAATATCAATAATCTTTTCACCTTTATTACGTTTACTTAAAAAGTATTGTTGATAGTCTTCTTGAAGCTCCATATCGATTAATTCAATATTCTGAATACGCCCCAGATTTAAAACGCTATATCCCTTATAACAATCATTATCCAGTTCAACAGCCAAAAGTCTAAACCTGTCATTTTTTGGTGAATACTCAAATTTACAGGGTATGAAAAGACCATCTATCTCTTTCCCCCTTGCAGACAAATAATTGAGACGTACTGCTTTTTTCCTATTCATAGCCTCTAGGAGCAAAGAAAAATGCCTTTGAATAGTATGTGACTCGTAATCGTCCCCTATATCAAATTGGTCAAAATTAATGATATTATTTCCGTTAAACAAAGGAGCAACATCGCTTAATTTTTCTTTAGCAGCTACAATTTCATCAGGAGATAAAAAAAGCTTAGCTTTTTCATCTTCCAATACTGCTTTTAACCAAGCCTTTTCAAGCAAAGTTGGTGGCAAAGTTTGACCAGTTTTTACAATAGGCTCATAATCACCAGAACTATTTTTTCTAAACAAAGGCCAAGATTCTTCTCTAATGCTTGGTTCAAAATATAGTTCTGTTTCACCAAAGCCTGATTTATGAATAGTATCATGCATTTGCGCTGCAGTCTGTGTGCCATTTTTCAGAAGGCGGGACATAATGCGATAGTATTTTCCATAGATTTCAGAAAAGATTTCCATCATTCATCCTCCTGTAAATACATCTCATACATACGTTCAATATCAGTTTCAAAAACCTCTTTTATTTTTGGATTTTGGGAACTTACACTAATTACACGCCCAGTAAAACTTTTAATCCAAGGCAACATTTCACCTGCATCAAAGGTTGAAGTCGTATATTTAAAGTGGTTATCTCCCAAACGTTCCACTGTGCCCTTACGACCTTCCATTTTAAGACGCTCAAGGATATATTGCTCCTTTTCTTCATCCACAAAGAGCTCCATTTCCAATTTATCTAGACGAGCTGCACGTTTTACGCTCATTCCCCAAGCACTTGCTATCTTTTTATCTAATAGGGCAATTTCGTCATCAACAAATCGTTTAGGGAAAGGATCCAACAACTTTACTTCTTTGATATAATCCAAACGGAAACAGGTATAGAACCTACGATCCACACTAAGCATTAAAACAAAACGTCGTCCATTCTGCACACTGCTTAGTATTTTCATTGGAAAAGCAATAAAGGCACGAGTATCTTCTAGACGCTCACTATAATTAGTGAACTGAATACAGCGTTTTTCTTCTATTGCTTTAACAATGTCAATCAGGATGGGATCATCTAAAACTTTTGCAAGATAATGATGCTTAAACCAAAAGTTATCATTTTGCAAATCGTTCTCCTGCATCAAATAGTTGCCAACTTCGCCAAATGGGGCCACCTCGCTAAAAAAAGCAAGAAAATCTGCAAGTTTTTCTTTTGGAATATAGTCTGTTATTTTTTCTTTGTTTAAGGTGTATTTATTGGCATGACCTTCTTTTTCTACCAAAAATATACCCTCATTTTGATATTCTTTTAACTTTTTACGAATAGTTTGAGTTTCAAACAAAAGCTCATATTTATAGCTAATAACATCAGCGATTTCATCAGCAGTAAGACTTTGACCATCGAGAATTTCCATTAGCAAAAAATGCAGAGTTATATCGTTATCGGTAAAGCTTTTAGAAGCATATGCCGCGTAAAAAGGATTGCTGGAAATATTATTAGTAGAAATAGTGATGCTGGTTCTTCTACCGTTTTTATCTTGAGAAAAAGTTACATAATCGTCTAAAAGACTATTAATACGACGACGAGCATCGTCATAGGAACGAGCAGATTTTTGGTCATAGTCATCCCTTGTTTTATAACCATAGATAAAGAATTCTCGCATGTAATCTCGAATCTTACTGAAGTTTTTTACAAGTTCATTATATCCAGCCATTGCCCATCCTCCTACTTATTTCTACATCTAATAATATTGTAGCACAAAATTTTGCAGATGCTATACCATATTTTGGACAGAAAAAACTCGGCCGAGTATCGACCGAGTTTAAGTTTTATTTGAAGAAATCTTTAACCTTATTCAAGAAAGATTTCTCTTCCGGATTAATATCGTCTTTGGCAACATCCTCAAACTTACGCAAAGCATCCTTTTGCTTTTCGCTAAGCTTGGTAGGAATAACAACCTTAATGGTAACGTATTGGTCGCCTCTTTGGCCACCGCGCAAGGAAGGAACGCCCTTGCCTTTAATACGGAATACCTTGCCAGGTTGGGTTCCTTCTGGGATTTTCAAGGTTACTTGACCATCCAAAGTCGGAACTTTAATTTCTGCGCCCAAGGTTGCTTGAACGATATTTACAGGAACCTCGCAAAGAATTGTGGTGCCATCGCGTTCAAAATATTTGTGAGGTTTTACATGCAGATATACATAAAGATCGCCATAACCGCCACCCTTAGTACCTGCTTCACCCTCATTTGCTACGCGCATTCTAGAGCCATTATCCACACCTGCAGGAACTTTGATTTTAAGTTTCTTATGAGTGCGAACGGTGCCCTT
>JAKSOJ010000034.1 GCA_024405645.1 Phascolarctobacterium sp.
AAGGAAGTATTAAATGCTCCTGGTGATGGTGATTTAAAAAATACCATTCGTCAGCTTTATGGTAAAAATGTTTCTGATGAACTTTTGGTTGTGGACTTTAAAGATCCCCAAGTGAAAATTACTGGTTATATCGGTAAACCGACTCTGTTAAAAAATACTCGCCAATGGCAAACAATTCTTGTTAATGGTCGTAGTATTACCAATAAAATGTTGGCGAAAGCCATTGACCATGCTTACCAGTCTCAAATTCCTAAATCCGGTTTTCCATTTGCTGTCTTAAATCTTGTGGTTGATACTGCAAGTATTGATGTCAATGTACATCCGCAAAAGAGTGAAATCAAATTTAGTGATGATGGATTGGTTTATCGTGCTATGTTTAAGGCATTGACCGATGCTTTGACTAAACCAATGAGTGCCAAGAAGGAAGAATTAAGCCTTCTTCCCGATAGCGAACTCGATATCTTTGCTCCTAAACATAATTTGGGAGAGCAAAGAAAACCTGAAAACATTTCCACTGAACCTGTTGAACCTGCTTCTTATAAGCCTTTTGAAAGTAAGAAGCAGCCTCTTTCCATGGACAATATTTTCAAAACTAATTCCGATATATTCAAGAGTCCAGAACCCAAAAACAATGGTGTTAAAGCTTCTAGCGGCGTTAGAGCTTCTAATGATTTTACAACTCAAAGCTTTGTGGGCAATGAACCAAAATCGGAGGAAGCTTCTGCTATGCCTAGCATGAGTATGCATGAGGCTGTTGAAGAATTTGCCAAAGTTGAACCTCTTGCTAGTGCAACTGAAGGCTGTGAAAAAGAAAATATCTATTTTACCGATACGGATAGTGGTATTGCTACTATTTGGCCAATTGGTCAGGTGGACAAGACCTTTATCATCGCACAAAGTGATGATTGCCTATATTTAATTGACCAACACGCAGCGCATGAACGCATTCTTTTTGATAAGTTCTGCGCCATGAAGGATAGTGTTCCTGCCCAACAGCTTTTAATGCCTCTTTACATTAATATGCCTGCAGATGAAATTGCCTTAATAGAAGAGCATGCAGAGGAATTTTTCCGTTTAGGTGTTGATGCTGGAGCTGCTGGTGAAAATATGCTTCGAGTAAGCAGCTTGCCAGTGGATATCAAGGCAGAGGACGCAGAAGATTTCATTAGCGAAATCGGTAAGGCGTTGGGAGAATTGCGTACTTTGAATCCTAGTGACTTGCGTCAAGAAATTCTTCATATGACTGCTTGTAAGGCTGCAATTAAAGCTGGTCAGATTCTCAATATGAGACAAATGCGTCAGCTTATAATCGATTTGATGAACACAACTCATCCCTTTACCTGTCCCCATGGTCGTCCCTGTATGATTGCTATTGACAGCGATAAGCTTTACAAAATGTTTAAGAGGACTGGTTTCTGATGGAAGAAAGATTTGCAGTCACTTATGCAAGGAATGCAAGAGCAGGGGATAGGAGCATCGAACTGGCAAAATTGTGGGCAAACGAGTTAGATGTACCTTGTTTAGAGCGTTCTCATAATGAAAGCTTGGATGATATGCTCGCAAAACATCAGCTTGATGTCATAATTGTTGTCAAAAACAATAGACCTACAGTGCATTCTCCCGAGGGTGAATTTTCCTATCATCAAAGCATGGCATATCTGAGACTTTTGAATATTGAACAAGGCAAGGGTGACCATTTGGTTACTGCCCTTGATTTAAAAGAAGGTATGCGAGTTTTAGATGGAACTTTGGGCCTGGCAACAGATGCAACTATTGCAAGCTGCATGGTTGGCTCTGCTGGTCTTGTGGTTGGCACGGAAGCATCAAAACTTTTACATTTTTGCGTGAGCCAGGGGTTAGCTACTTTTGAGGCAGATAGTCCTAGGCTGACGGAGGCTATGCGTAGAATTGAAACTCACAATTTAACAGCTTATGAGTATTTAAAAACCTGTAAGCCAGGAGATTTTGATGTAATTTATTTTGATCCTATGTTTCAACGTCCTGTTAAAGGAAGTGTGGCAATGGATGCCTTGCGTCCCTTGTCCTATCATAAGCCATTGGATGAAGAAACAATTCAATTAGCTTTAAAGATTGCTCCTAAGGTTGTCATCAAGGAGCGTGCTGAATATATTTTGCGTGAACTTGGCTGCACAGAGTTTGTGGGCGGCAAATATTCGCGAGTTAAGTTTGGTATTAGAAGGAGGGAAGAGCCTTGAAAGAAAGAGTAGTCGTAATTCTTGGACCTACTGCGACAGGCAAAAGTAACTGTGCTATTGAAGTGGCGCGTAGACTGAATGGCGAAATTATTTCTGGCGATTCTATGCTTGTATATCAAGGAATGAACATAGGAACAGCCAAGCCTACCGAAGAGGAATTGGCTTTAGTTCCCCATCATTTGGTAAACATTCTTCCTCCTGATGCTAATTTTAATGTCGTTGATTTCGTAACCGAGGCTAAAAGATTGATTACGGAGATTAACGCTAGGGGACATCTTCCTATTATCGCAGGAGGTACAGGTCTTTATATCAAGGCTCTTTTGGAAGGCTACGAATTCAGCGAGGTTGATGAAGATGCCGAGCTGCGTTCTCGCTTAGAAAAGGATGCAGAAGAAAAAGGTCCGGATGCACTTTACAAAAAATTGATGGACCTAGATCCAGAGGCTGCGAAAATAATCCATCCCAACAATGTGCGTCGTGTTATACGAGCTTTGGAGGCTGCCATGGGTGGTAGTCATGTTGGACAGGAAGGCGATAGGGATGCCTCTATTTACGATGCCGAAGTTTTCGGACTAACTATGGAAAGAGATTTCCTTTACGCTAGAATTAATAAGCGTGTAGATATTATGCTTGAGCAAGGCTTAGAGGCAGAAGTAAAAGGTCTTTTAGATGCTGGACTTTCTCCTGATTGTCAGAGCATGCAAGCCATTGGCTATCGTCAGATGGTTTGGTATCTCAAGGATGGTATGGATAGAGAATTTGCTGTCGATAAACTCAAACAAGCCACTAGAAATTTCGCCAAGCGCCAATTAACTTGGTATAAAAAAATGCCCTATGTGCATTGGTTTATGGTAGATGAAAAGTTGGATTACCAAAGTATTATACAAAATATGTGTGCAATACTTGAGAAAAAGTGGTAAAATAATGAGTTGATAATTGTTAGTTGATACTATATGATGGGCTTATAATTATTATATAAAGAAATTGGAGGGGTAATCATGATGCCTACTGCAAAAACAGCTTTGAACCTTCAAGATAGCTTCTTGAATCATGTTCGCAAAGAAAATCTCGGTGTTATTATTTATTTGATGAATGGTTTCCAAATCCGCGGTCTTGTACGTGGCTTTGATAATTTTACTGTTATCATCGAGAACGAAGGTAAACAACAATTAGTTTACAAACATGCAATTTCTACTATTGCTCCGGCTAGCAATATTACTATTATGCAACCAGAGAAAAAAGAGTAGTCACTGATAGGAAACGACGCTCAGGCGTTGTTTTCTTGTTTTATGCCAAAAATGTCCATAGCACACAATCTACTATGAGCGTTTTTGCAAATTAGGGTGTAATCTATGAATGATTATCTATCTGCATTTCTAGAATATCTTACAGTTGAAATGGGTCTGTCCGACAATACTCGTTCTGCTTATAGGGCGGATCTAGAGCTTTTAGCCAAGGACTTTGGTTATGAGGATACTAGTAGATTGGTGGAACTGGACCGTTTACAGTTAGGAAGTTATTTAACTCGTCTCAAACGTTTGGGCAGAAAACCAGCAACCATTGCTCGCAAATTAGCATCTATAAAAGCCTTTTATCGCTTTATGGTGGACGAAGGTTATCTCAAGAGCGATCCAGCAGAAAGCTTAGAAGCAGTTAATAAAGAGCAACGCTTGCCTAAATTTTTGAGTATCGAAGAAATGGAAATGCTTTTAGATGAACCAAATCTTGGTACACTTGAGGGCTACAGGGATAAGACTATGCTGGAAGTGCTGTATGCAACTGGTATGCGTGTTTCTGAATTAGTTAATCTTCCTGTAAATAATGTTCATTTGGACTTGGAACGCATTATTGCCTATGGTAAGGGTTCCAAGGAACGCATTGTTCCGTTAGGAAAAACAGCAGTAAAATATTTAATGCATTATTTGGATTTTGTCAGACCGCAAATCCTTGGCGAGGAGCATGCCAATGCTAAAGAGCTTTTTGTAACGCGCTTTGGCGGTGGTATGACTCGTAATCGCTTTTATGAAATTATTACTGCTTATGCAAAATCTGCTGGTATTAAAAAGCATATAACGCCTCACGTAGTTCGCCATAGCTTCGCGACTCATCTGTTAAATAATGGTACGGATTTAAGAGTTGTACAAGAATTACTGGGACATAAGGATATATCTACTACCCAAATCTATACGCATTTGGATATGGAACGATTGAAGGATATTTATGATAAGGCTCATCCACGAGCTTAAGGAGTTATAATGGCAAAGAAAAATAAAAAGAAGCCGGATAATATCACCCCTATTAATCCTGCTCCTAAAAAAGAAGAGTCTAAAACCAATACTGCTCCCAAAGCCTCTACATCTGATAATCAAGGTGGAGGCAAATCTAAGCATACCATGCTGATGTTTTTTGCGATTATCGCATTCATTGCCATGGCTTGTGGTTTCTTTTATGCTAGTGACCGTAGCAAGAAGGATGTTGGCGAAGTAAAACCTACTAAAACTGCTACCGAGGTCAAAAAAGAGGTTAGCCTGGAAAAAGAATCCATTGAGGCGCAACGTATTTTGGATAATATTTTATTGAAGAAAAATAATTGGCAACTCAAGGAAGAAGAACATGGACTGAAAGAAGTTTCCATGCCAGGTCTTTCAAGCAAGGTTAAAATTAACCAACGTGAACTCAATGTAGGCATTCCTAATACTACGGAGCTTGCTGCGGCTGGCGACTGGATTAAAGAAAAAGTTGAAGCACAAGGCTTGGTATATTTGGGTGGCGAAAGCTGCGACTACAAGAGATGGGATGGCTATAAAGCTCGTATTGGTATTAAAACCAAAGCGGGTGATGGCACCAAGAACTTCTTGACCGATACAATTGTTTTCTTCCATAATTCCAACCTCATTAGGGAAGATAAAGATGTAAAAGAAAAGAAGGTTCAAGCCGTTAGCACTCGTAAGTACAAAGGCAAAGTAGCAATTCTTGTTGATGATTGTGGTCAGGACAATTCTGCTTTGAAAAATTTGCTTGACACAAATTTGCCATTTAGTTATGCTATTCTTCCTAATAAGGCGGGTAGTTCTGAAGCACTCTCCATGATTAAAAATAAAGGTAGAGTTGCAATGCTCCATCTGCCAATGGAAGCACAAGGCAACGTAAAGGAAGAAGAAGTAACCATTCACAATGTGGATGGACCTAAAGAACAAGCTGCTAAGACCCAAAAGCTACTTGCTAGCTTGCCCGGTGTTGTTGGTGTAAATAACCATCAAGGCAGTGCTGCTACTAGTGACCAATACACTATGGAAGCAGTGTTGAAGGAACTTAAAAAATCCGGTATGTTCTTTATCGATAGCAATACATCCAGCAAAAGCGTTGCTCGTGATGTTGCTCGTTCTATGAGCGTTTCTACTGCTCGTAACGACATGTTCTTAGATAATGAGGCCGATGTAGAATACATTCGCAAGAAAATTTACGAAGCTTTTGCTCGTGCTGAACGCAATGGTTCTGTAATCGCTATTTGCCACTCCAGAGCTGCTACTGCAGAATGCTGGAAAAAGTATGCGGCAGAATTCAAAGCTAGTGGCATTGAATTTGTGTCTGTAACCAATTTGCTGTATTAAAAGTTTATAGCTCAATTTATAAAAGTTAGAGGGAAGAAAATGAATTACGTTGATGAAACCATCTCTAAGTATGAGAAATATATCAATCCTGCTCAAGCGAAACTTTTCCGTTTCATGGGTCTGGGCAGCATTGAAGCATCTGCTGAAGGATGGACTATTACCGATAGCGAAGGTCGTCAATTTATTGACTGTCTTGGTGGCTATGGTATGTTTGCAATCGGCCATCGCAACCCAAAAGTTGTAGAAGCCGTAGAAAAAGAATTACATGGTATGCCCATGTGTGGCAAGGTGCTTTTTAATCGTCCCATGGCCGATTTGTCCGAAGCATTAGCTGAAATTACTCCTGGTGATTTGCAATATAGTTTCTTTGTAAATTCCGGTACTGAATCTGTTGAAGGTTGCTTGAAGGTTGCAAGACTTGCGACTAAGCGTCCTAAATTTGTTGCCGCAGACAATGCTTTTCATGGAAAGACAATGGGTAGCTTGACTGCTACTGGTCGCGATTTATATCGTGATCCCTTCCAACCCTTGTTAAATGGTTTTTCTCATGTTCCTTATGGTGATGCAGAAGCATTGCGCGCTGTTGTAGATGAAGAAACTGCCGCTGTTATTCTTGAACCTATTCAAGGTGAGGGTGGTATTATCGTTCCTCCTGCAGGCTACATGAAAGAAGCAAAAGCAATTTGTGAAGCTAAGGGTGCGCTTCTCATCGCTGATGAAGTGCAAACTGGTATTGGTCGTACTGGTGAATGGTTTGGCGTAAATCATGATGGTGTAACTCCTGACTTAATGGCCTGTGCAAAGGCTTTGGGCGGTGGTGTTATGCCTATTGGTGCAATTATTGGTACTCCTCGCGCTTGGCAAGGCTTAATCGAAGCTCCTTTCCTGCATACTTCTACCTTTGGTGGTAACCAGCTTGCTTGTGCAGCAGGCGTAGCTGCCATTAAATTCATAAAAGAAGAAAACGTATTAGCTCGTGGTCGTGAGGCTGGAGAGTATTTTATTGCAGGACTTAAGAAAATTGCTGACGAATTCCCAAGTGTTATTAAAGAAGTTCGCGGCAAGGGTATGATGATTGGTGTTGAACTGACAAAAGAAGGCGCTGGCGGAATGCTTATGAGCCTCATGATTGATAAAAATATCATTGTGGCTTATACACTGAATAATCCTAAAGTCATTCGCTTGGAGCCTCCTCTGATTATGCCTAAGGAAGTTATTGATCATGTTCTAGAAGTATTTCATGATGCAGTAGCAATGACTGCTTCTGTAATCGAGGATTTGTAATTTAAGGAGATATAATGCCGTACGTAGAATGTAAAACCACTATTAAAGGTGATCCCAAGAAGATTTACGAAATCGTTAGTGATATGGCTGCTTATCCTTCCTTTATGAAGGATTTAGTAAGCGTGGAAATTTTGGAACGTGGGGAAGATTACACTATCTCTCATTGGGTAAGTAATGCTGATGGTCGTAAGATTGTCTGGACCGAAAAAGATAGCTTTTTCCCGCAAGATTTAAAAATTGCCTATGCGCAAACATCTGGTGATTTGAAAAAAATGGAAGGCGAATGGAATATTATTCCTAATGCTGATGCATGTGAAGTTAGTCTTTCCGTAGATTTTGAATTCGGTATCCCTATGATTGCAGGCCTTTTAAATCCTATTCTTAAGAAAAAAGTTCGCGAAAACAGCGAAAATATGTTGGCTGCAATCAAAGAGCAAATTGAAAAATAATCTATATGTTGATATAATAGTCTAGATAGGAGGAATTCGCTATGATTAAAACAGTTATGCTTATGACTCTCATGACTTTGCTGCTCATGATGCTTGGTCAATTTTTTGGCGGCCTCGAAGGTATGACCTTTATGCTGCTTTTTGGCGTGGCAATGAATTTATATTATTATTGGAATAGCGCAGATATGGTTCTGAGACAATATCAAGCTAGAGAAATTACCGAGGCAAATGCTCCGGAGCTCTTTGGTATTGTTAAGAAATTAGCTAAAAAAGCTGAGATTCCCATGCCTAAGATTTACGTTATTCCTGAAAATGTTCCTAATGCATTTGCGACTGGTCGTGACCCTGAACATGCAGTTGTTGCTGTAAATAGTGGTTTGGTTGATTTGCTTGACCGTGATGAAGTTGAAGGCGTATTGGCGCACGAAATTTCCCATATTGCGCATCGCGATATTCTTATTTCTACTATTTCTGCATGTATGGCTAATACCATTACCACAGTTGCTCATTGGGGCGCTTATCTTGGTGGCGGGGATAATGACCGTGATCGTAATCCGATCGTTACTATTCTGGTTTTCCTGTTAGCACCTATTGCTGCTGCAATGCTGCAAATGTCTATTAGCCGTAGCCGTGAATATATGGCAGATGAATTAGGTGGCGAAATTTCTGGTAAGCCCGATGCTCTTGCAGATGCGCTTTTGAAAATCGAAAGCTATGCTAGAAGAGTTACCATGCGTCGTGCAACCGAAACTACTGCGCATATGTTCATCATCAATCCTTTCAGTGGTAAAGATGTAAAAACTTTATTCAGCACTCATCCATCTACTGAAGAACGCGTAAAACTTTTGCGTGAACAAGCTAGAAAGCTTAAAGCTGGCAAAGGTAAATAATTCGTATAAGTTACGGAGGAATTCCTCTGTATCATATAAATATTAAAAATATTCAATTATAAGGAGAGATTTACAATGGTAGAACAAACCCTCGTACTCGTTAAACCTGACGGAGTTGCAAAAAATCTTATTGGCGATATCATCGCTCGTTTCGAACACAAAGGCCTCAAAGTTGCTGCTCTGAAACTCGTTAAAGTTTCTGAAGCACAAGCTAAATTCCACTATGCTGAACATGAAGGCAAACCTTTCTTTGGTGAACTGGTTGACTTCATTACCGGCGCTCCCCTCGTTTGCGCAGTAATCCGTGGCGAAAACGCAATCAAAGCTGTTCGTCAACTGAACGGTGCAACCAATCCTCTGGAAGCTGTTCCTGGCTCCATCCGTGGCGACTTCGCTCTTTCCATCGGCGAAAACATCGTTCATGGCTCTGACTCCCCGGAAGCTGCAGAACGCGAAATCAACAACTTCTTTGCTCCTGAAGAAATTTACTAATTCTCTTAACTAAAAACTAATATTTGTTTCGGAAAGGTTGTGGCAATATGAAAAAAGCAGCAGTTTATACTAGAACAGGCGATAAAGGTACTACCGGTCTTTACACTGGTGAACGTGTTCCTAAACAAAGCCTGCGTGTAGAAGCATATGGTACTATTGATGAAGTTTCTTCTGCATTGGGTCTTGCTCGTGCATTGGCCACTCGTCAAGATGTAAAAGGTACCATTCTTAAAGTTCAATCTCTTTTGATGTCCTTGATGGCTGATGTTGCTAGCTTGAATCTTCCACAACCCTACATTACTGACCAACATGTAAAGATGTTCGAAGAAACCATCGATCGTTTCGATGCACTCCTCGAACCCTTGAATCACTTCATCATTCCTGGTGACACTGTGGCTGCTGGCGCATTGGATATCGCTCGTACTACTACTCGTCGTGCAGAGCGTTGCCTTCTGCGTTTGGCTGAAACCGAAGAAGTTAATCCTAACGTTTTGGTTTGCTTGAATAGATTGAGTGATTTGTGCTTCATT
>JAKSOJ010000035.1 GCA_024405645.1 Phascolarctobacterium sp.
TTTTTAGCGGATAATATTATACACTAATTTTAAAGAAAAATATAGGGGGAATTTAAATAAATTCGAGCTTATGATATACTAATACAGAATGCTGAATTACCCAATAAAGGAGACTACCGTGCGCGCTACAGGAATTGTCGCAGAATATAATCCGTTTCACAATGGACATGCTCTGCATATAAATAAAACTAAAGAATTGCTTGGGCAGCCAATTATCGCTGTGATGAGTGGCAGCTTCGTCCAAAGAGGCGAGCCTGCATTTCTCGATAAATGGACTCGTGCACAGCTTGCCGTTGTAGGAGGAGCTAATCTAGTAATCGAACTCCCCACTTGCTTTTCCTTGCGCAGCGCTGAACACTTCGCCCGCGGTAGCGTAGAGCTTTTAGCAGCAACTGGTTTGGTCAACAATATTTCCTGTGGCACAGAGCATCCAGAAACAAATTTTACGGATTTAGCAGCTAATTACTATAAAGAAGAAACCCAAAGCTTGATAAAAAAATATTTGAGTGAAGGTTTTTCCTACGCAGTAGCAAACGAAAAAGCCATAGGACATAGCCTTGCAAGTCCCAATGATATTTTAGCCTTCGAATATGCCAAAGCATGTCTAAAAGAAAATATAGACTTACACGCAATCCAACGCGAAGGCGCAGGCTATAATGACACAGATATCCAAGCCTTAGCAAGCGCTTCCGCTATTCGTAAAGCCTGGAGAAATGGTAATCTAGAGGAAATCAAGGAATGCATGCCTGCTTTTGTCATTAGAACACTAAGAACAACTATCGCAGGCTGCAACGAGCACCGTCTTTGGTCATTAATCAAATACTCTTTAGTAACCAAAACCCCTGAAGAAATCGCAGCGGTTACAGAATGCAGCGAAGGTTTAGAAAACCTCTTGAAAAGTGCTGAAGCCTGCTCAACATTGAATGCAGCTTCAAAGCTTTGTACAAGCAAGCGTTATTCAACATCTCGTATTCGTCGCCTGCTCATGCAGCTTCTGTTCAATAAACCTATCGCAGAGCTAAGGCAAGAACACCCTGCTTATATTCGAATATTGGCTTTTGATAACACCGTTGGCCGAGAGCTCCTCAAAGAAATGAAAAAGACTGCGACTCTTCCCATAATTAACAAATTAGGGAAAAATCCAGCCCATGGTCAAAGCAAAGCTTTTAAAGAAAGCCTAGAATTAGATATTTTAGCGACAAATTTAAGGGAACTCGTAAGTAATACAGATACTAATTTAAACAAAGACTTTACTACAAGTCCCTATATAAGATACTAAAAAGGCTGAGCAAACGCTCAGCCTTTAATATTTGGATTATTCTTCCGGAGTATCTTCGTTTTGAACAAGTCCAGCAACAACGTTCATTTCGTTTTTAACATTGTGTCTGTTTTCGCTCAAGCCTTGCAATGCGCTATGCATGGTTTCGCCAATATAAGCAAGCATATCATCAGCATAGGTCAAAGCATCTTGTTTTACGCGGATAGCATAAGCATCAGCGCCTTTTTTGGTTTCTTCTTCATAAGCAAGAGCATTTGCTTTTAATTCTTCAGAAACAGCTTGAGCTTGTTTAACGATTTCTTGTTCTTGAACCATTTCTTCAGCCTTAGCTTGAGCTACACCAACAATACGTTCTGCTTCGCTCTTAGCTTGTTGAACGATGGATTCAGCATCTGCATAAGCCTTGTTAACGATTTGTTTTTGTTCTTCGAGAACACGGTCAGCATTCTTAACTTCTTTAGGAATAGCTTCACGCAAATCGTCTAAAAGATTGATGAGTTCGTTTTCTTCGATTAAAAGTTTATCCATAACGGGAACACGGGTAGCACCATTGATCATGTTTTCCAGTTCCGCAAAAATATTTTCTAAAGCCAAATTGGTTTTGTTGCGATCATTAATCAAAATCTTCACTCCTCACTAAATAATCTTATTTATTAGCCATACGTTCTTTAATCTTTTTTTCAACACAGGGAGGAACCAAATCTTTAATTTGACCATTGAAACAGGAAAGTTCTCTAACGCCAGAGGAACTTACATAGGAATATTGTGCATTGGTCATAATAAACACAGTTTCTAACTTGTTGTCGATGCTCTTGATTAAAAGTGCACGTTGAAATTCGTATTCGAAATCACTAAAAGCTCTCAAACCTCTAACGATAAAGGGAGCCTTTTCTTGTTTGCAAAATTCATTTAAAAGTCCAGAGAAAGATGTAACACGTACATTAGGAATGTGCTTGGTTGCTTCTCTAAGCATTTCTACGCGTTCTTCCATTGTGAACATAGCCTTATCTTTACCAGGATTATAAAAAACACTAATAATGAGCTCATCAAACATATGACTAGCTCTTTCAAAAATATCAATGTGTCCGTTTGTTACAGGGTCAAAACTTCCCGGACATACAGCTCTACGCATTTATATAGCCTCCTAGAAGAACCTTCTCAAGGATATTATTCTTCTTATCTTTGTATTATTCGACGTATTTCCTTTTATTCCTTTAAAAATTTTCAAATCTCATAAAGAATAAAATCTACTTTGGTCTCGCCATATTTTTCCGTGCGTACACAAGAATATCCCGTTGGCAAAGCGGGCAATTCATCATGAGCACTACGCTCCACGATTAAATAACCGCCATTATTTAAAAACGGATTTTTCTCCAGCACGGCAATAATCTTTTCAATCCAGCCCTTGCTGTAGGGTGGATCGCAAAAGGCAAAATCGAAACGCTCACCTTTTCTATAAAGATTTGCAGCTACTTCCACACAGCTGCCTTTTATAACATGGCAATCTTCCTGCGCCTTACATTTTTCAATGTTGCTTTGTACAAGCTTTAGGCTTTCACGACTGAGGTCGATAAAAGTTACTTCGCTTGCACCCCTACTCCAGGATTCAAGGCCCAGGTTTCCAGTTCCCGCAAACAGGTCCAAAACCTTTGCGTCCATAATACGTGCTCCGATAATGCTAAAAAGCGATTCCTTAACACGATCAGCAGTAGGTCTAACATCGTAGTTCTTAGGAACGGTCAGCTTAAGACCTCTAGCTCTGCCTGTAATAATTCTCATGTATTACTCCTGAGTATGCTATAATATTAATCAATAAACGATTATTGTAAGCAAAGGAGGTTTGAAGATGAGAAAAATATTATTCTTTATCTTGGCCTGCCTTATGCTTTTTTATTTTGCTTATTGGCGACTTCCAAGTACGCAGGATGTGGTTTTAAAACTTCCAGAACCGGAAGAAAAAACCATTCTAGTACCACTAGACAGTCGACCTGTTTGTACCACACTACCACAAGATATTGCGTATGTTACAGGGGTTCAGTTAATTTTACCCCCAAAAGAGCTTCTTGACAAGTACACAAAACCAGCAAATACAGATTTTCTTCGTATTTGGTTAAAAAATGAAGCAAGAAACGCTAAATCCTCAATAATTAGCACGGATTTGCTCTTGCACGGAGGGCTTTTGCACGGTCGTACTCACCTTGCAAATGAAGAAGAACAAACGCAAGTTATTGCCCTTCTCAGCGAATTAACCAAAGAGCAAAGTAAGGCTAAAATTTTCAGTATTGTTCCTAGACTTCTAGTCAGCGATGAAATTCTTCCTGATGCTTGGTACTGGTACCATTTAATGCGCTATAGCGAAGCTCTGGATACATCCCTAACCTTCGGAGATTTTGCCTCCGCTCAAACCTATGCCAAGTACGATGCTGAAATTCCCGCAGAAATAAAAGCCAAGTATCTTAATATCTTTAAGGCCAGCGAAATTTTCAACACCAAGCTTCTAAAGCTTGGCAGCAAAGCGGATATTCTTATCGGACAAGACGATGCAGCAGCCTTTGGTCTTCCTCGTATGACTACAGAGCGAATCAGCCTAAACCCTAACGCAAGCAAAGCAAGATTAACAAGCGGCGCCGATGAACTTGCAACACTTCTAGTTACCAAAAACTACCTAGATAAGCAAGCCGCCAAACCTAAAATTTATGTGCAATACGCTGATTCTAGGAGCAAGTTCATGTATGCACCTTATATGTCTATGAGTAATGACCAAGCTGTTCGAGAGGCTTTAGAAATCATCGGAGCAATTGAAGTAGCAGATGAACAATCTGCTGATATAGTTCTTTTCATTAATTATGGCAACGACAATTTTAAGCCAAATAAGAACACAGTTCAAAGCATCCAAAATTATTTAGTCCAAGAAAAGCCGCTTGCCATCGTGGACAACAGTCAAAATTTCGATACCGATGAGCTTTTATTGCCCAAGTTAATAAGCGAAAATATAGAGCTTAACAAGTTAACCGCCTATGCTGGTTGGAACACCTTGGGCAATAGTCTAGGAACCGCTCTTTGCCAAGCAGCTGTTTTTGTAACGAGAAAAGCAGAATTGCCACAAGAGCTTCACCCTGCATTATATGGAGAAAACCTAAGACTCAATATCAATCGTTTTCTTGACGATTATTACTATCAAAAGCTAAAGCATGCGAGTCTTGCTCATGATTTATACGTAAATTATATAGATAGTAGAAATCTCGACCCAGACGATAAAACTATGGTCGAGCACCATCTTATGGCTTACACAAGCCTGCGTGCACACCAAATACTTCATACTAATTTAGGAAGAACGCCTTTTTACAAGCAAGAAGGAAAAAGCTATTATTTAACGGATATAATCCATAGCACGCAACTTCCTTGGAACAGAATTTTCGAGGTAGATATCAAAGCATATCCTAAATTTGGCGTAAAATGAAAAAAATAACCGTATGGATTTTCATCCATACGGTTATTGTTTTTACTTGAGCAATTCACGAACAATCGCGTTGATGCGTTTGCCGTCAGCACGACCCTTGGCTTTAGCCATAACGGCCGGCATAACTTTGCCCATGTCCTTGGGACTTGTAGCCCCAACGGTGGCAATTACTTCGGCAACGATTGCTTTAAGTTCTTCATCACTAAGAGCTTCCGGAAGATATGCTTTTAAAATCGCAATCTCTTCCTTTGCCTGAGCAACCAACTCTTCACGTCCAGCCTTTTGGAATTCTTCCAAAGAGTCTTGACGCATCTTAACTTCTTTCATCAATACAGCAAGAACATCATCATCGTTCAGTTCTTTTTTGTCGTTGATTTCGATGTTTTTGATATTGGAACGAACCATGCGAATTACAGATAAACGAAGCTTACCAGCTTCGCGATCCTTCATCGCTTGCTTCATATCCTGAGTCAATTGGTCCTTAATAGACATACAGCCCGCCTCCCCAATTATCTGGTTTTACGTTTTCTAGCTGCTTCGGATTTTTTCTTCTTAGCTACGCTCGGTTTTTCATAATGTTCGCGTTTTCTAACTTCAGAAAGAATACCTGCCTTTTGGGTTGCTCTTTTGAATCTGCGCAGTGCGCTGTCTAAAGTTTCGTTTTTGCCAACTTTAATTTCTGCCATCTGATTTCCCTCCCTCCAAACACTTTAGGGAAGTGTATATTATGAGTTCAGGGCATAAACCACCCTAAAACACATTTACCCAAACATTATACTAGAAATCGGACGCCTTGTCAACGAGAAATTAGCAAGGAGGCCAACCTAATTCTTTACCGCCAATAATGTGAATATGTAAATGGTTTACAGTTTGTCCACCATCTTTACCGGTATTGATTACAACACGGAAACCACTTTCCATAATACCAGTTTTTTCAGCGATAACTTGGATTTTGCTCATCATGTAGCCCAAAAGTTCAGGATCACATTTAGTTACGTTATCGCAGTGAGTTTTAGGAAGAAGCAGTACGTGTACAGGAGCAGCAGGAGCTACGTCGTAGAAAGCTACACACTTATCATCTTCATAAACTTTATTGGAAGGAATATCTCCGTTAATAATCATGCAAAAGATACAATCTGACATTCAAGACACCTCTCTTCATTATAATTTTGAGTACTTAACAATTTTATAATTCTCCAAGTTGAGCAATTTTCCTGCCAAGCTTAGATAATTTCACCAATTAAAGCATCTGCTTCAGTACCAGTAATATTTACATTGCAGATTTTATTGCTTAATTCTTTGGTTCCAGGAACAATCACGCGGAAATACTCACTGCAAAGGCCTTCCATGTGTCCAGCATCAACCGGTTGTTCAAAAAGAACACTAACAGTTTTGCCAACCATCGCATTCAAAGATGCTTGCACCAACTCGTTGTCGATTACACCCAAACGTGTTGCGCGTTCGGCCTTAACCTTTTCTTCAACCTGGTTTGGCATGCTTTCAGCAGGAGTTCCTTTTCTCTTGCTATAGGGGAAAATATGCATTTTGGTGAATGCGCATTCCTTGGCAAAATCCATGGTTACTGCAAAATCTTCCTCGGTTTCACCAGGGAAGCCTACAATTACGTCAGTGGTAATGGATACTCCAGGCACCTTAGCACGAATATCAGCCAAAAGATTTTTAAATTTAGCAGTATCGTAAGGACGATGCATTGCACTTAAAATTTTGTCGCAACCACTTTGGAGAGGCAAATGCAATTGTTTTGCAAATCTCGGTTCAGTAGCCATCAAATCCAAAAGTCTAGGTTCAACCTCTACGGATTCAAGAGAACCCAAGCGTAATCTCTCCAAGCCTTCTACGGACAGAGCTGCGCAAACTGCGTCATACAAAGAAATATTGATGCCATCCTTGCGCAATTCCTTGCCATAACAGCCCAAATGAATGCCAATGAGGACAATTTCCTTGTAGCCAGCACTAACAAGCTTTGCAACCTCTTCCTTGATTCCCTCAATGCTACGAGAACGCAAAGGACCACGTGCAAAAGGAATAATGCAATAGGTACAATATTGGTTGCAGCCTTCTTGAATTTTCAAGAAAGCACGAGTTTTATCGGTTTCTGTGCCAACACCAAGCTCTTCAAACTTGGTATCCACAGTCATTTTTTGAACATTGTCTAGAACTGCATCCTGCTTTTCAGCAAGCGCCTTTTCAACTAAATCTACAATACCAGTTCTATCTTTATTGCCCAAAATAACATCAACGCCTTCAATAGCGCGAACTTCATCTGGAGCAGTTTGCGGATAGCAACCAGTTACAACGGTCAGAGCTAAAGGATTATGACGAACACTACGTCGAATGATTTGGCGAGACTTACGCTGACCTTCATTGGTTACTACACAGGTATTAACCAAATAGATGTCAGCATCTTCATTAAAGGGAACTACTTCGTAGCCCCTAGCCTTGAAGAGAGCCTCCATACTGGCAGTATCCGCTTGATTAACCTTACAGCCCAAGGTATAAAAAGCTATTTTCTTCATTAATATTCTCCCAAATCCCCAGTCTCGTAAAAGATAGCAGACATTGCCACAAGTCCTGCGGTTTCTGCTCTAAGAATGCGTCTGCCCAAGGAAACGGGCACAGCACCAGCACTTCTTGCTAGTTCAAGCTCACTCTCAGAAATTCCACCTTCTGGACCAATAATCAAAAGTAAATCATCAATTTTATCCTGCTCAATTGCATTTTTCAGAGCAGATTTCAAGCTAGTTTGGTCTTCACATTCATAAGCGATAATTTTGGTTGCACAATCGTTAGCAGCAAGCATCTCTTTCACGCTCATAACGGACTGCACCTCGGGGATAATGTCACGCTTGCTTTGTTTAGCTGCAGATTCAGCAATCTTTTGCCAACGTTCCACCTTTTTATCAGCCTTGGGTCCATCCAAACGCACTACGGAATGCTCCATAGCCACAGGAACAACACTTGTAGCGCCAAGCTCAACTGCCTTTTGGATGATGAATTCCATCTTCTCGCCCTTGGCAAGACCTTGTGCTAAGGTAATCTTCACACGTGGCTCATGGCTTTCTGCAATGATTTCAAAATCCCTGACTTTAACACATTCAGCATCAATAAAAGAAATTTTCCCTAAAGCAGATATACCATCATCACTGACGATTTGCAATTCATCGCCAATGGTCATGCGCAAAACCTTGGAAATATGCTTGGCATCCACACCAGTAATAGTCATTTCGTCCCCAAAAAGCTGAGGCACAAAAAATCTATGCATCTTACATCACCTTGCTCATTTGCATAACAACCCAACCACCGCGATGGTCGATGTTGTCAACCTTGAGACCAACCTCTTTAGCCTTCGCTTCAATCTCCGGCACGCGTTCTTCAATGATGCCACTAGCTAAGAAAATACCATCATCCTTGAGACGCAGAGGAACATCTTGCAGGAACAGAAGAATGATTTCAGCAATAATATTAGCCAAAATCAAATCTGCTTGACCGCTAGTACCAGCGAGCAAATCGCCTTGACGTACATCAATAATATGGGAAAGTCCGTTGTCTTTAATGTTTTCTTGCGCTACGCGAACAGCAACTGCATCAATATCAACAGCAACAATTTCCTTTGCTCCTAAAAGTGCGGAAGCAATTGCCAGAATACCACTGCCAGTACCAACATCATAAACAGTCATACCAGGCTTTAAAACGCGTTCAATATTTTCCATGCACATATTGGTGGTATGGTGAGTACCAGTACCAAATGCCATGCCAGGATCAATTTTAATAATCTTTTCGCCAGGCTTAGCTTCGTAATCTTCCCAGCTAGGTTTAATTACGAGGCTCTTGCCAACGTGAGTAGTATGGAAATATTGCTTCCATTCGTTAGCCCAATCCTTTTCAGCCAATTTACGGAAACGAGTATTGCCAAAGCGATAATTACCAATGCGCTCTTCGATAGCCATGAGGCCTGCATCAATGAAAGCCAGACGACCATTGAGCTCTTCGTCATCGGGATAATATGCACTAACAGTAACGATTTCGGTATTCATTTGTTCAGGAATATCGGTTAATTCCCAGGTTCCACTATTACGCAAATCGTTAATAAGCTGAGGGTCTTCAATAGCAACGCCTTTAGTTCCAGCGCTAATCAAAACATCGGAAACTGCTTCTACAGCTTCGTGGGTAACAGCAACATTTACTTCAATCCAATTATTCATGTTATATTCTCCTATTTCAAAAACGCTTATAGCATGAGCTATGCGTTGTCAACACGTCATACGCCATTATATTTTACCATATTTTACAAATAAATTCTAAATAAACTTCACAAGTAAAGTTACTTTCTTCTTATATAACTTTCAGAAAAGTTATGTTATAATTGTAAGTTAGAAGTTTGTAAATAAAAATTAATGGTGTAAATATTATGCATTTTTTAAGATGGTTTTTTTCATTAAACCGTAGTTTCCTCATCTCACTTAGCTTTGTTGTGTTAATCGCAATGGGCACAGCATTGCTATCACTTCCAGGAATTACTACCACTGGAAAAAGCCTTCCCCTAATCGATGCACTCTTCATGGCGACAAGTGCTTCCACAGTAACTGGTTTTGCTGTTATTAATATCAGCACAGAACTAAATCG
>JAKSOJ010000036.1 GCA_024405645.1 Phascolarctobacterium sp.
TCACCAAGTGCGGTGCAACCAATTACCAAGCTGGCAAATACGAGAGGAACAATAACCATTTTGATCATGTTCATGAAGATTGTGCCCAAAGGTCCAATCCAAGTTTTAGCAAATGCGGTACCTTCAGCACCCAATTGCAAGCCGGCAATGATACCAAGTGCCAAGCCAATTAAAATTTTTGTAGATAGATTCATAACAAAACCCCCTAGTTAAAATTAAATATAAAATTACGTATAAATCTACTTTTGCAATTATAACAAAGAACATTCTATTTGTCAGATTGTATACAGTATTATTGTAAATACACAAAAATACTAAAAAAATCACATACTTTCAACTCAAAATATGTGATATAGTTAACATTTTTTAATCATTATACAAAAATAAAAGAGGCTGACTAAAAAGCCAGCCCCAATCTTGGTTTCCATTTTATTTTGCAAAAAGTTCAAAAGCAACTACTGCAATGGCGCCCGGGATACCGAACATGCCTGCAATTAGAGCTTTGACAATAGTAATTTTCATGCTAAAACCAATGAATCCACCAATTAAATTAACAATCCAAAGCATAATTGCACCAAAAATGCCATTGTAAACTAATTTAAAAGGCAAGGAAAGAACTTTAACAACAATGAATAAAATTAACACACCAAGAGCAAGCTCACCAAGAAGGCCAAAGCTTGCGAAAAATGCGAGAATCGCTTCCATATTAATTAAACCTCTTTTATTACATTTTGCGTCTGTTTTCCAGAGCCCTAGACAGAGTTACTTCATCAGCATATTCCAAGTCGCCACCAACAGGTAAACCATGGGCAATACGCGTTACGGTTATCCCAATTGGTTTCAAAAGCTGCGCAAGATAAGTTGCTGTTGCTTCGCCCTCGACATCGCTATTGGTTGCAATGATAATCTCTTGGATTGCTTCCGCTTGCAAGCGACGGAAAAGATCAGCAATTTTTAGTTTATCGGGGCCAATCCCGTCCAAAGGACTGAGCACTCCATGAAGAACATGGTAAAGCCCATTATAGCCCCTGCTACGTTCCATAGCTGCAATATCTTGAGGCTGCTCCACAACGCAAACTGTAAAATGATCCCTTCGTTCATCGCTACAAATCTCGCAAACTTCTCCATCTGTCAGATTGAAGCATTTGGAACAATAATGAATCTCGCGTTTAGCGTTGACGAGTGCTTGAGCAAGCTGAGCTACCTCAGCCTGTGGCATATCGATAATGTGATAGGCCAGACGCATAGCAGATTTAGAACCAATACCAGGCAACCTACGCAGTTGATCGTAAAGCGCTGTTAGGGGTCTAATCATTTTGGCCATATTACATGCCAGGCAGCTTCATGCCACCAGTAATTTTTGCCATTTCTCTTTCGCTGTAGTCGTCGATTTGTTTCATGCCATCGTTGATTGCAGTGATGAGCATATCTTGTAACATTTCTACATCATCAGGATCGCAAGCTTCCGGTTTGATGGTAAGAGAGCAAATTTCTTTTTTGCCGTTAACAACAACGGTTACAGCACCGCCGCCAGCAGAAGTTTCAATAGTTTTAGATTTGATTTCTTCTTGCTTTTTCATCATATCAGCTTGCATTTTTTGTACTTTTTTCATCATTGCTTGCATGTTACCCATGCCGCCACCAGGAAATCCCATTATTAAATCCTCCTTAAAACGAATATCGTCTTTTAAAATTTTATTTAATTTCTTCTATTGTTCCACCAAGCATGTCTTTAGCTTTTTTTAAAGTGCTTGGAAGTTCACTATATGTAGGTTGTACAGCTTCTTTTGCAGGTGCAGGTTTAGGTTTTGCCACGGGTTTAGCAGCCTTGCCCTCCTCCACGCAAGCAATCCTGATTGGAATACGCGCAACCTTGAGAAGCGCATCCTCAATCATCGCTTTATAATCTGCTTTTGTTATGCGGTCGCAGAAAAACTTAGATTTAAAAGCAAGGGTCAGAATATTATTTTCAAAACTGAATACTCGACCATTTTTTGCGCAGGATACTAGAGCTGTTTTCTTTTCTCCCACCAAGTAGTCCAAAGCGTCCTTCCAGTAATCTTCACCTTGGGCGTAATCTCCACCGAATTCCTCAGGACCAGATGGAGCTACAGGGGCTTGTTCTTCTTTGGGTGGTGCTACTTGTTCAGTCTTTGACTTAGCAACTGCTTGATTTTGTATAGGCTCAGCCTTTGGTTGCACAGCTGGTTGAGGCTGCGAAGCTACCGCCAGAACGGTTGCTTTAGGAACGCTAGCTTGTGCCTTGGGTAGAGCTTCTTGCTCTGGCACTGCTTTAGCCTTTTGAGGAGCTTCAGCAGAAGCTTTTGGAACTGCGATAGCAATATCCGCACCAGCGAGCTTGCGCTCCAGCTTTTCTACTCGAGCAGCCAATGCAGCTAATGTACTGCCTTCTTCTCTGCACAAATCAAACAGGCATAGTTCCAAGGTTATACGCGGACGCATGCTGTTTTTTAATTCCCAAACCGCAGTATGCAATCTCTCTTCAGCAGCCATTAATCTATCCTGACCAAAAAGAGGAGCATTATCTTTGAACGCTTCTTCGGTATCAGTCAAGTAGATTTCGCTGTAGGTTGGTGCTGCTTTATATAATAAAATCGCTCTAAGATATTCAGCTAGCTCTGTGACTATTTGACGTGGGTCCTTGCCATGTTCAAGAAGCAGATTAACACTTGCTAAGGCGTTAGTTAGGTCATTCCTGCCTATTTCGCCAACCAATTTACGCAATGTCTCTCGACCTACGATACCAAGCACCTCGCGAACCGCTTGTGTAGTTACGTGTTTATCCATAACCCCACATTGGTCCAATAGGCTAAGTGCATCACGCATACCGCCTTCTGCTTGGATAGCGATAAGTCTAAGTGCATCTCTATCGGCTTCAATACCACTGCCTTCAGCTACCATAGCTAAATGGTCGGTTATTTCCTCCACAGTTACGCGACGGAAATCGTAGCGTTGGCAACGAGAATGAATTGTTGCTGGAATCTTGTGAGGATCCGTAGTCGCTAAGATAAAGATTACATGAGCAGGGGGTTCCTCCAAGCTTTTTAAGAGAGCATTGAATGCTTCCGTAGTAAGCATGTGAACTTCGTCTATGATATAGACTTTATATTTGCCATTTACAGGCGCGAAAGCCAGCTGTTCACGCAGAGCTTTTATTTCATCAATACCACGATTGGAAGCAGCATCTATTTCGAACACATCCATGGACGAACCTTCAGTAATGCGCTGACAGTTAGCACACACACCGCAGGGATTAGCTGTTGGACCATGTTCACAATTCAATGCTTTTGCCAAAATACGAGCGGTACTTGTCTTACCAGTTCCGCGAGGACCGGAAAACAAATAAGCATGAGCAATGCGGCCAGAAACTAATGCATTGGTTAAAGCTGTTTTAACAGCAGATTGTCCAACCAATGTATCAAAGTTTTGAGGTCGCCATTTGCGATACAAAGCTACATACGCCATGAAATGTCTCCTTTCAAAAATTACTGTAACAGTATTATTATATTATATTTGAGATAATTTTTAAACAAGTATAAAAAAATTACTTCCTTGTAAGATCGCAAATCCGAGCACCCCGCGGCACATCAGAGTATCCGCTTAAGGCTGCTACCTTCCGGTCCTGACCTGGTTCACAGGCTCCAATTGCGCAGGACCCGGACTTACGACCTTACAAAGAAGTAATATCCAAAAACTATATTAAAAAAGCCGCTACGCGGCTGATTTTTAAATGGCGGAGAGAAAGGGATTCGAACCCTTGGTACGGGTTACCGTACACACGCTTTCCAGGCGTGCACCTTCAACCACTCGGTCATCTCTCCAATAGGTTGTAGTTCATGAGAACCATATTTAGTTAAGGTATAATATATACCCACAGTGAACACTGCGAGATATATTATACTAGTTTAATCTATACTTGTCAACAACTTTTATAAAAATATTTACATATAAATAGTAAACATTTTTATCTTTCAAAAGAAATTTATTCTTCGTCGTTTCCGGGAAGCAAGAGAGTTGCGCAATCAACATTGAGAACTACATTTTCTGCAGTACTACCTAAGCTCATGGGTTCATCCATATCTGCGCCTGTCTTACCCATCATAATGAGGGTTATTTTTTCTTTTTCGCAAGCCTCTTCAATACGTTTAGAAGCAGTACCTTTGGCGATACTATAATCGGATTCAATACCAAAAATCTTCAATTCATCGCACAGCTCTTGCAAAAGGCTCTCAGCTTCATCACGTTTTGCCTTGTAATCTTCATTGCTGCGACTATGCTCAATAACATGCAGGAAGTGTACCTTGCCAACATGTTCGTGCAAATTACGAATAACATTTAATGCATCCAAAGATATTTTGGAAAAGTCTGTAGCAACAAGAACGCGATCCAAGAGAGCTTCTTCATCCTCTTCGTCATCTTCATCTTTGGAAATGAAAAGAGGAATATCTGTTTCTCTTGCTAAGTCAAAAGTTGTACTTCCTTGCAGAGCACGTTTTAAAAAGCTCTTATTGTGGGAAGCAACAAGCATCATATCGATGTTTTTTTCTTCAGCAATTTTAATTAATACATCGCAGGGATCATCGCCTTTGGGAGTAACGATACAAATCTCCTCATATTGAGATTCTAAAAGATCCTTCTTGTATTGTGCGAGATTATCACGAATTTTTTGGTAGTGACTACCGTGGGGGTCGGCATCATCATCGCTATCAATGACGTGTGCCAAAACAATTTCAGTATCAGTATCGGGACACAAGCTAACTAAACAACCAGTTAACTTGGCGGCATGTGCGGACAGATCAGTTCCAAGCAGTACCTTCGAAAACGTACTCATCTAATTCTCCTTTGAAAAGCGTAAAATTAAAATACAAAATCATAACGTCACATAGTATGACAGTTATAATTATTATATATTTTTTTCAAGGCTTGTGTCAAATTAAATTCTCAATGGATAAAGCAAAATGCTGAGTGCCGAACGCTGAATTAAGGTAAAAACCTCACATTCAGCATTCATAATTCAGCACTCAGCATCTATTATGAATTCCGTTTGATAAGCTAATTAATCGTTGCTTGCATCGATAAGCTTCATAGGATTAAGTACATTGTTGGGGTCCATAGCTTTTTTGATGGTCTTCATGATTTGCATTTCAACAGGATCGCAATAATCTTGTAATGCTTTAACCTTCAGAGCACCAATGCCATGTTCGCCAGAAAGACGACCACCAAGGCTATATACATAGGGATATGCGATTGCGTGGAAGCGAGATACTTCGCTTTCCCATTCTTCGTCAGTCATATCCATTTTCAGCATATTGAAGTGAAGGTTGCCATCACCTGCATGTGCAAGAGCCATGATTTTGAATTTGAAGTCTTTAGCAACTTCGCCAAGATGATTCAAGCAAACTGCGATTTGGTCAACAGGAACAACCAAGTCGTCGGATACGGAAACCTTGGAGAGAGCCTTGGAGCCTTCCAAGCAGTTACGACGAACCTTCCAAACGCGTTCATCAGCTTCAACAACGTCGGTTGCACCAGCTTCAGTACAAATTTCGTCCAGTTTTTCCATCTTCATTTCCAGTTCGTCTTCGTTGTAGGTTTCAACGGTTACGATTACATAGCTACCATCTTCATAGTGGGGCAGACGCAGTTCGGAATAATCGGAAGCAGCGCGAACGAAGCCATTGTCCATGAATTCGATGGAGGTCGGGTTGAGACCTGCTTTAACCAGCATAGGAACGAGATTAACAGCCTTTTGAACTTCGGTGAAGATAGCAAGAATATCTACACGATAGGGGCAAAGAGGTAAAAGTTTCAGAGTTGCGCCAGTGATGATACCAAGGGTACCTTCAGAACCCATAATTAATTGTTCCAGGCAATAGCCAGTGGAGCATTTTTTCAGGCGAGAACCAAGAGTGGTGATTTCACCAGTCGGGGTAACAACTTCGATGGAGTAAACTTGGTGACGAGTGGTGCCATAACGAACAGCTTTGTTACCGCCAGCATTGGTTGCAAGGTTGCCACCAATCAAGCAGCTTTCTGCAGAGCAAGGGTCACCAGCATATAACAAACCGTGTTGGTTAGCCAATTTTTGAATTTCAACAGTACGAGCGCCTGCTTGAACCTTCATGAACATTGCATCCGGATCGATTTCAATAATCTTGTCCATGCGTTCAATCATGAGCACGATACCACCGCATACGGGAATAGCACCACGGCTTACGGAAGTACCACCACCACGCGGGGTAACAGGTACTAAGTATTTATTAGCCAATTTCATAACTGCTGCAACTTCTTCAGTGCAACCAGGCCAAACTACTACTTCAGGAAGATGATGGAACTTAGGGTCCGGTTCTTCATCGGATTTGTAACGGTTCAAGGTTTCTTCGTCGCATTTTACGAATTCGTCGCCTACAACCGCACGAAGCTCTGCTAATAATTCTTCGGTAACAGGGTTAAATTTTGTCATTTGTTTCAATCCTTTCTAATCTACTATACTTCCTTGCTTCTTTTTAAGCATTGAACACGTTGCCTGGAGCCAAAATTAAATTAGGATCCCAAGCCTTTTTGATTTTACGCATTAATTCGAGTTCTGCAGGGGGTGTAAAACGTTCCATGAAATGAGCCTTTCTAGAGCCAATTCCATGCTCACCACTCAAGCGTCCTCCAATACTGTATGCGTAGGTATATACCTCTTCCGTGAAGCTATTGAGTTTTTCTTCCCACTCTTCATCGGATAAATCCATTTTACAGAGCACTATGTGCAAATTACCATCGCCAATGTGAGCATTAATCCGTAGCGGGAAGGGATAACGAGCCACAAGGTCAACGATGTATTCCATAGCCTCGCCAATTTTATCTACGGGAACAACTAAATCGTCAGTAGTCGCAACAAGGCTTACCAAACGAACAGATTCCCAACAGTTACGGCGCATATTCCAAATACGCTCGTCAGCTTCAAGAACGTCAATAGCACCACAGCCCTCGCAGATATCGTTAACCTGTTCAAGCTTAAGGTCCAATTCGTCCTCGCTAAATGCTTCTATGGACATAATTACATAAATGCCATTATCCCAATAAGGAGCACCATCAAACTCCAAGAATTGACTAGTAGTCTTTACATTGGGATTGTCCATATATTCGACACTAGTAGGGTTTATACCTGCTTTATTAAGAGCAGGTACAATGCTTACAGCTTTTAACGGGTCGGTAAAAATTGCCAAAATATCCACTTTGTGAGGAGGCAAAGGCTGCAGTTTTAAAGTAACCTTAGTAATAATACCCAAAGTACCCTCACTGCCGATTACCAATTGGTCCATGCAATAACCAGTAGAGCACTTCTTCAAACGACCGCCAAGCTCAACAATTTCGCCAGTAGGAGTAACCATTTCAAATCCGTAGACCTGATGACGAGTTACGCCATAGCGAACTGCTTTGTTGCCACCTGCGTTAGTTGCAAGATTACCGCCAATTTGACAGCTTTCAGCGCTACAGGGATCGCCTGCGTAGAGCAGCCCATTTTGATTAGCCAATTTTTGAATATCAATGGTACGAGCGCCTGCTTCTGCAATCAAGTAAAGGCCGTCTGGATTAATCTCCAAAATTTTATTCATGCGTTCCATCAAAAGGATGATACCGCCAAAATTGGCAATGGAGCCGCAATTCAAGCTAGAGCCACCGCCTCTTACTACAAGAGGCACAAGGTATTTGTTGCAAAGCTTAACTACTTCAGCAATTTCTTCTGCATTTTGAGGCTTGCAAACGACCTCGGGCATACGGAAGAAGCGTGGATCCATTTCTTCGTCTGTTTTATATCTATCCAAGGTTGCTTCATCTGTAAAAACATATTCCGCACCTAAGATTTGCTTCAATTCTTCCAGCATCTCTGCTGAAACTTTATTATAAACTTGGCTCATATTTACACCTTATGCATTGATAACTTTGCCAGGATTCAAAATATTGTTAGGATCCCAAGCGCGTTTGATTTTCTTCATAAGCTCCAATTCGCCAGCAGGAGTAAATTTCTCCATGTAACCAATCTTCTTAGCGCCAATGCCATGTTCGCCAGCCAGACGGCCACCTTGTTCATAAGCATATGCATAGCATTCGTTGTGGAATGCTTCAACATATTTTGCCCAATCTTCATCGGAAAGGTCGCATTTGCAAAGAACGATATGCAGGTTACCATCGCCAATATGTGCGTTGATAAGAGCAGGAACTTTAAACGGATATTTGGTGCTGATTTCCATAATTTTAAGAATGGTGGTAACAATCTTGTCAACGGGAACTACAACGTCGTCGGTCAAGGATACCTTGCTGATAAGTTTTAAGCATTCTTGGCAGTTACGACGCATATCCCAAATTCGTTCGTCTGCTTCGAGAACATCCAACGCGCCTGCTTCTTCGCAAAGTTCAGCAAGCTGTTCCATCTTCATATCCAGTTCATCTTCAGTAAAGGTTTCTACAGTTACGATTACGTAAATGCCATCTTCCATATGAGGTGCGCCAGTAAAGTTCAAATATTTAGAGGTATTGCGAACATATTGGTTGTCCATGTATTCGATGGAAGTAGGATTAATGCCAGCTTTATTAATGCGTGGAACCATGGAAAGCGCATCTGCAGCGTTATCGAAAATTGCTAAGAGATCAAAACGGCATGGAGGTTGTGGAACAAGCTTCAAGGTTACTTCGGTGATGATGCCCAGAGTACCTTCACTGCCGATTACCAATTGTTCCATGCAGTAGCCGGTAGAGCATTTTTTCAAACGGCCACCGATGCTAACGATTTCGCCAGTCGGAGTTACCATTTTGAAACCATAAACTTGGTTACGAGTTACGCCATAGCGAACTGCTTTATTGCCACCTGCGTTAGTTGCAAGGTTGCCACCGATAGTGCAGCTTTGAGCAGAGCAAGGATCGCCTGCGTAGAGGAGACCTTCTTTGTTAGCCATTTGTTGAATATCAATGGTACGAGCACCTGCTTCTGCAACGATGTACATGCCTTCGGTATCGATTTCAATAATTTTGTTCAAACGTTCCATCAAAAGAACGAGACCACCACAAACAGCGATTGCGCCATCAGCAAGGCTGGTGCCGCCAGCACGAACGGTCAGAGGGATATTATATTTGTTGCAAAGCTTAACGATTTCTGCAATTTCTTCAGCATTAGCAGGTTTTACTGCTGCATCGGGAACACGGAAACGTTTAGGATCATATTCTTCGTCTGTTTTATATTGGTCCAAAATTTCAGCGTCGGTAACAACCCATTCTTTACCAACTACTGCTTGTAAATCAGCAATAAATTCAGGACTAATTTGAGCATATTCTTTCATAAGAG
>JAKSOJ010000037.1 GCA_024405645.1 Phascolarctobacterium sp.
AAAGAAAATGTTAAAAATAAAAAGACTACCACAGAAAAAGCTACTACTAAAGCTCCTGTAACCAAGAAGGAAAATGGCATTCCTGCAATTAAGGCTACCAAAAAATATAGTGTTGGTGGTGGATTGAAGGGGAAAACCATTGTTTTAGACGCTGGTCATGGTGGTAGCGATCCAGGTGCCATTGGCGCTAGCGGACTCAGAGAAAAGGATGTTACCTTGCCCATTACTAAATTCCTTAAAAAGGAACTTGAAGATAAAGGTGCTAAGGTATTTATGACTCGCATGACTGACGTTGATGTCTGCAAGCCAGGCGCATCTGACCGAGATGAATTGCAAGCCCGCGTAAATGTAGCGGAAAAGAATAATTGCGATGCTTTTGTCAGCATTCATATTAATGCTTCTTCCAATAGGACTGTGGGTGGATTCTCAACCTATTATCATCCCAAAACACAATATGATAATAAGTTAGCTCGCCTTATCCAAACCAAGTTAGCTAAAAACTTTAGTGTTAATGATTTAGGCGTTAGAGAGGCTGGTTTCTATGTAATTAAACGTTCTTCTATGCCTGCTAGCTTGGTAGAACTTTGCTTCATTTCCAATCCTCGAGAAGAAAAACTCATGCAAAGTGGTTGGTTCCGTAAGAAAGCAGCTGCTATGATTGCTGATGGCATTGAGGAATATTTCAAATAAGGAGGACATATGAAAAAATTTGCTCTTTTAATTATGTTCATTTGTGCTCTTCTTGTTACAGGTTGTGATATTAATATCAATAGTTCCGATAACAAGGATCCCAAACCTGTTACTGATGTAAAAAAAGACCAAAGCTTTGTTGTTTATAGAGCTAGTGCAGACGGAACAGAAAAGCTTTTGCCCGAGAAAATTACTGTTCAAGACAATGGTAAAGCCATAGAATATAATGCTTTAGTGGCCCTTTGCACTACAAAGCCACAAGATGCTAAAATGGATGATATTTTCCCTGTTGGCACCAAGGTTTTAAAATTGGAAGTTAAAGATGGTATTGCCTATGCTGATTTCAGCAAAGAAATAAAGAACGCTAGCAAAGGCTCTTATAATGAAATGCTTATTTGCTATGCGATTGTAAATACTTTAACTGAATTTAAACACATTCAAAAAGTGCAAATTCTCGTTGAAGGCAAGAAATGTATTACCTTAAATGGTCACATGGACATAGAAGATCCTTTAAAGAGAAATGCTACACTGCTGTGATTGTGTACGTTTAAGAAAATCAGCAGTACAGGATACTTTTCCGTACTGCTTTTTTCGAAGATGGAGGAATATGCATGGAAATTTTCCTGCAGGATATTGATGCAACCTTAGAATTCGGAAGAATTTTAGGTTCAGTTCTAAAAGATGGTGATGTTGTTTGCCTTACGGGTGATTTAGGAACTGGTAAGACATCATTAAGCAAAGGGATTTGTATGGAGCTTGGAGTTGATGAGAGCGAGGTAACAAGTCCAACATTTGCAATAATGAATGTGTACGATGGCACGCTCATGCAAATACGTCATTTTGATTTATATAGAATAAATAGAGCAGAAGAGCTTTATGATATTGGGTTTGATGAATATGTAGGAGGAGACGGCATAACTCTAATTGAGTGGGCTGAGCTTTTCCCCGATGAATTACCTGAAGAATATTTAACTGTAACTATTACAAGAGAGCAAGAAGGCAGAAGAGCTACTCTTACCGCCGTTGGAAATCGCTATCTTGAAAGAATTCAGGAGGCTTGTAAAAAATGCTGACACTCGCAATTGATACAGCAACAAAGGTTTGCACAATTGCTCTTGCACGTGATGGAGAAATTTTGGCTGAATACAATGTAAATGTGGGCCTGACTCATAGCGAAGGCTTGCTGCCACAAATAAAACAGCTGATGGAACGTACAGGAATCGATAAAAAATCTATAGAGCTTTTAGCCGTAAGTATGGGACCGGGTTCCTTTACTGGTTTGCGTATAGGCCTTGCAACTGCTGAAGCAATGGCTTATTCTTGGCAGTGCATGCTCCATGGCGTAGATACTTTAAAGGCTTTGGCTTACAATATTCCTCTTGAAGGAGTTGTACTTTCTCCAGTTTTGGATGCGCAAAAGGGAAACTACTACCAAGCAATCTATGAATGGGTGGATGGTGCTTTAGTTGAACATGAAGCCGTTAGCGTTGTAAGCAAGGATGAAATGCTTGCTAAGGCAGCATCCTATGGCAAGACATGCTTGCTTTTAGGGGAAACCAAGCGCTTGGAGACAATGGACCTTGGCGTTAATGTTAAACTTGCGCCCAAGAGCTTGCGTATGCCTAAGGCAAGTAGTGTTGCTCTGCTTGCAGAAATAGAACATACTGATGAAGATAAGAAAATTTTCGGTTTAGAGCCATACTATATTAGAAGGTCGGAGGCGGAAGAATTATGGGAGAAAAGACAACAGAAATAATTTTTCGTCCCATGACTTATGCTGATCTTGATTTTGTTGAAAGCCTGGAAGCAGAAAGCTTTCATGATGCATGGAATAAGAGCATGCTTGATAATGAATTGAGCAATGCCTTATCAACTTACATCATTATGGAAACCGATAATGAAATGGTTGGATATGCTGGCTTTTGGAATATTGCTGGCGAGGCTCAGGTTACACGTGTGGCGGTAAGTAAGTCTAAGCGTGGACTTGGCTACGGCAATCTTCTCAGTCAAGCGTTAGTTGACAAAGCTTGGGAGATAGGTGCTGAAGCAGTAACTCTAGAGGTTCGTGAGACTAATATGGTTGCTCAAAAGGCTTACGAAAAATGTGGCTTTGCTTCCTCTGGAATTCGTCCAGGCTATTATGAAGATACCCATGAAGGAGCCGTTATTATGTGGCTCTACAAAAAGAAAGAAGACTAAATTTTCATGGAAAAAGATATTTATATTTTAGGAATTGAATCGAGCTGCGACGAAACAGCGGCTGCCGTTGTAAAAAATGGACGTGAGGTTTTGAGTAATATCATTTCTAGCCAAATCGTCATTCATAGAAAATTTGGCGGTGTTGTTCCTGAAATCGCAAGCCGTAAACATATAGAAAACATTATGCCCGTTATTGATGAAGCATTGAGCGAGGCTAAGGTGACTTTGGACCAGATTGATGCAATTGCGGTAACCTATGGTCCTGGCCTAGTAGGAGCTCTTTTGGTTGGTCTTTCTGCTGCTAAATCTTTGGCATGGGCAACTGATAAACCCTTAATTGGCGTTAATCATCTGGAAGGTCATGTTTTTGCCAATTTCCTTGCCGACGCAGAGCTTGAACCTCCGTTTTTAGCTCTTGTTGTCAGTGGCGGTCATACGGCACTTTTGAAGGTAACTAGCTACAATAGCTTTGAACTGATGGGTCAAACTCGTGATGATGCAGCTGGAGAGGCTTTTGATAAAATTGCGCGCGTAATGGGATTGCCCTATCCTGGTGGACCAGAGATTGAGCGTTTGGCCATTGGCGGAAATCCTAATGCCTTGGTATTTCCTGTTGCTAAATTGGATGCACCGTATGAATTCTCTTTCAGTGGCGTAAAATCCGCTGTAATCAACTATTTGCATAAGGAAGAACAAGGAAAGCGCGAAGTAAATCGCAGCGATGTTGCTGCTTCCTTCCAACAGGCAATTATTAATGCTTTGTGCAAAGAAACTGTTGCTGCATTAAAAGAAACTGGTTACAAGAAAGTTGTTTTGGCGGGTGGCGTATCTGCAAATAAAACCTTGCAAACAGAGCTGGCTAAAGCTGCCAAAAAAGTTGGTGCAGAGCTTGTACATCCAACAGCTATTTTGTGTACCGATAATGCGGTTATGATTGCTTGCCGTGGTTACTTTATGTACAAGGCTGGGGTAAGAAGTCCTCTGGATTTGAACGCTGTTCCTTCTTTGAAATTAGGCTGAACATAAAGCCGAACAGGGTATAACTCTGTGGATAAATGTGGATAACTCACTCAATATTCGTTTTTTAAAAGCTATGTTAGTCAAAAACCTATGGATAAATGAGTTTTAGGCTGTGGATAAAAAAGTGGAATACTAGTGATTGGTTGTGGAAAGAAATGTTTTGGGAGTAAATACTAAACATGCTTAGCACTTTAACTGCCGAACAAAAAAATATAGTACAGAAAATGCAAAAAGTGCTCGGTTTTGCGGCCGATCTTGCGCATGCTCGAGTTACAATTTATTTGCCTACTCAAGATGGCAAGTATTTCAATATTTTTGCCGAAGAATATCCTGTAACTCAAAAGATGAACGAGAAGATAAATCTTACTGGGCAAAAGGTTCGCTCTGTTGAAGAACCCATCGTTTGGAATTCTTTTAAGCAGGGCATTCCTGTTCAAGCCTTAAGAGAATGGGCTTTAGGGGAATTCGTTCATTTGAAGGTATATCCTCTGCGAGATGCCTATGGCAAGACCTTTGGTGCTTTAAGCTTTGAAACTAGAGCATTCAACGAAGTTTTTATTTCTCAATGCTATGAGTTTTTAACAAATCTTCAAGCTCCAGATGAAGAGATGCACAAACGGATGAATGCTGCAGACGGGCTCGTTGTTGTTGATAGTGGTCGTAAGGTTATTGCTGCCAATAACCAAGCAATGGGTATTTTCTCCAATATGGATATTGAAAATATCGTTGGCAGGCACACAAATCATATGCCTATCAACTGGCCATTGGTTTCCATGGTTCTTGATACAGGATTGGGCGAAAGCAAGGAAACGAGATTGCACGGCATTCTCTTATCGATTCGTGTGTTTCCTGTAATTCCAAGGCCTAAAGCTGGCTGTGCCTTCGTAATTTTGCGTGATATTACCGAGCTTAGGCAAAAGGACGAAGAATTAAATATTAAATCTGTTGTTATTAAAGAAATTCACCATCGAGTGAAAAATAATTTGCAAACAATTACTTCCTTGCTGCGTATGCAGGAAAGACGTGCAAAGTCTGAAGAAACGAAAGAGGTTCTGAGGGATTGCATTGGTCGCGTTGGAAGTATTGCTATAGTTCATGAATACCTTTCTCATCACGAGGAAGGACAGTTAGAAGTAAGCCATGTTGCTAAAGAGATACATAAAGAATTAATGAGCAGTATGGTGAGTCCCGACTTCAAATTAGAGGCAAGCTTTGATGCGGATGAGCTTTATCTTCCGTCCGATAGAGCGACAAGCATTGCTCTCATCATCAACGAGCTTTTGCAAAATGTTATTGAGCATGCTTTTGAAGGTCGAGACAAAGGCAAATTAATGGTTTGTTTTAGACAGCTAGAAAAAGAATATATATTAGAGATTATGGACGATGGTAATGGGTTGCCTGAAGGCTTTGATTTAAATAAGACAAGAAGCCTAGGGTTGAAAATTATTAAAACTATGACTGAGTCCGATCTAGCTGGCAAATTTACTATAACCAATCGAACTGAGGGTGGAACCTTGGCTCGTGTAACAATTCCAAGAGGGGTGTAAAAATGGAAAAATTACGCGTTTTGGTCGTAGACGATGAATCTCTAATCCGTATGGATATTACGGAAATGTTAGAGGATGCAGGCTACGATGTTGTTGCAGAGGGGGAAAATGGCGCTCAGGCTATTGAGCTTGCTAGAAAGCATTCTCCTGATGTTATCGTCATGGATGTTAAAATGCCTGTTATGGATGGTATTAGTGCTTCCAAGGTAATTGCAGACGAAGATATTGCTCCAGTTATTTTGTTGACTGCTTTTAGCCAAGAGGATATCGTAGACAAGGCAAGTGATGCTGGTGTTATTGCTTATCTGGTAAAACCGATTCGTGAGGAACAGCTTTTCCCTGCGATTCGTGTAGCAGTGCAAAGATTTCGTGATTTAAAAAATTTGGGTTTGGAATTAGATAAATTAAAAGACAGCTTAGAAACTCGTAAGCTTTTGGATCGCGCCAAGGGTATTTTAATGACTGCACACGGTTTGAACGAGCAAGATGCATATCGCAGAATGCAACAATATAGCATGTCAAAACGCATTAGCCTTAAAGAATTGGCAGAGATGATAATTTCTGCTGCTGAAAAGAAAAAGAAATAGTTTTACTGTCGGCTTATGGCCGACAGTTTTTTATTTGCCCTAAAGTGAGAATTTGTTGTATAATATTACTATCTATAACTATGTAGATTTAGACTAAATTCTTTTATATATTAGAGATAATTAGGAGATAAAAATGTTTATTGACAGAGCACGAATTTATGTAGAAGCTGGTGACGGCGGGGATGGTATGAGCTCCTTCCGTCGCGAGAAATTTGTTGAAAAAGGCGGTCCTAATGGTGGTAATGGTGGACGTGGTGGCGATGTTGTTTTAGTTGCTGATAAAAACCTCAACACCCTTATCGATTTCCGCTATAAAAGAAAATATGTTGCAAAACGCGGTGGTCATGGTGGCACCAAGAATTGTACTGGCGTTAGAGCTGATACCGTATATGTAAAGGTTCCAATGGGTACTCTTGTAAAAGATGATGCAACTGGCGCTGTTATGGCAGATTTGGTTGAAGATGGTCAAGAATACATGGCTGCTAAAGGTGGACGTGGTGGCAAGGGTAATGCTTGCTATGTAACTCCTACCAACCGCGCTCCGACATTTGCTGAAAAAGGCGAACCTGGTGAAAATCGTTGGATTAAATTGGAATTAAAGCTTTTGGCAGATGTTGGTCTTGTAGGCTATCCTTCCGTTGGTAAGTCTTCCATCATTGCTAATGTATCTGCAGCTCGTCCTGATATTGCTGCTTATCATTTTACTACCTTGAGCCCAGTGCTTGGCGTAGTTCGTATCGATGATGAACGCAGCTTTGTTTTAGCCGATATTCCTGGTCTTATTGAAGGTGCATCCGAGGGTGTTGGCCTTGGTCATGACTTCCTGCGCCACGTTGAACGTACCAAAGTTCTTCTGCACGTAGTAGACGTTGCTGGTGTTGATGGTCGTGATCCTATCGATGATTTTGAAAAAATCAATAACGAGCTTGCTCAATATTCTGAAAGATTAGCTCGTCGCAAACAAGTCGTTGTTGCTAATAAAATGGACCTGCCTGATGCTGAAGAAAACTTCATCAAACTTAAAGAATATGTAGAAGCAAAGGGTTATGAAATCTATAAGGCTAGTGCAGCTACTGGTGAAGGCTTGCGTGAATTGATGTTCAAAGCATACGATATGCTTTCCAACTATGTTCCTGATGAACAAGAAGAAGAGCTTGCTCGTTTGGAAGAAATTGATCCAGATAGCTTTGAAATTGTTGCTGGTAACGATACCGATTGGGAAGTACGTGGCAAGAATATTGAACGTCTTGTAGCTATGACCAATTTTGATAACGATGAAGCTCTCTATCGTTTCCAACTTATTTGGAAGCGTCTTGGTATTGATGAAGCCTTGAAGGAAAATGGCTGCCAAGAAGGAGACAGTGTCCGCATTCGTGACATGGTCTTCGATTATAAAGAAAATAACTAAAATAGGTGATATTATGTCCATTAATTCAAGAGAAGCAATCAAGAATGCTAAGCGCATTGTTGTAAAAGTAGGTACTTCTAGCATTACCTATGCCAATGGTAAGCGTAATTTCGGACAAATAGATAGAATCGCAAGAGATATTTCCAATTTGCAAAATATGGGCAAGGAAATGATTCTCGTAACTAGTGGTGCAGTTGCAGTTGGTGTGGACCGCTTAGGTTTGCCTGCAAAACCAACTAGTATTCCTGGTAAACAAGCATGCGCAGCGGTTGGTCAAGGCGTACTCATGCATACATATGAGCAAATCTTTGCTGATTATGGTCAAATTGTAGCGCAAGTATTGATTACCAAAACTGAATCCATTGACCGCAATCGTTATACCAATTCTCGTAATACTTTTATGGAGCTTTTAAAACAAAGAGTAATTCCCATTGTTAACGAGAATGACGTTGTAGCTTTAGAAGAATTAAAGATTGGCGATAACGATAATATGTCTGCTCTGGTAGCGGGTATCGTTGATGCTGATTTGGTAATTATCCTTTCTGATATAGATGGCCTTTATACTGCGAATCCACAAACTCATCCAGATGCAAAGCTCGTTCCTGAGGTTTTGGAAATTACTCCGGAAATTGAAGCAAGTGCTGGTGGCGTCGGTTCTTCTCGCGGAACTGGTGGCATGTACACCAAGATTCAAGCGGCAAAGGCTGCCACTTCCTCTGGCATTGACTTGATTATTGCTAGTGGTACTGAAAAAGATGTTATAACTAGAATTGCTTCTGGTGAAAATCTTGGTACACTGTTTGTTAGTCGCGAAAATAGACTACAGTTTAGAAAACGCTGGTTAGCTTTTGGTGCTAGAATTTATGGTTCCATTATCGTTGATGCTGGCTGTACAAGAGCTATTCATAAACAAGGTGGTTGTAGCATTCTTCCCGCTGGTATTACAGCAGTTACTGGCGAATTTTTGCCAGGTTCTACAATTTCTGTAGTGGATTCTGATGGACATGAGCTAGCTCGTGGCTTGTCTCACTATTCATCTGAAGAGCTTGCTCTTATCAAAGGATGTAAATCGTCTGATATTGAGGCGATTTTAGGGCATAAGCAGTATGACGAAGTTATTCATCGCGATGACCTTGTTATTCTTTAATAGATGAAAACGTCCATAGTAGGTCATCTGCGTTGTTGGGATTCGTCGACGTACTACATAGTACGCCTTCCTCATCCCGCCTAGCATCTAACCCACTCTGAACGTTTTGGGAATTGTTTATAGAAGGTTACCTGCTTTGTCAGCCCTCCTAGACGTACGCTTTTTAGTACGCCGTCGTCGGGCTTCCTTGCATCTGACCCACTCTAAAAGTTTTGACAATGCTAAACGTCCATAGTAGGTCATCTGCGTTGTTGAAAATAAAATTATATTTAGATTTTCGAGGAAAGTATGGAGATTTATGATTTAGTTAAGGCTAAAGCGCATGCTGCAAAAAAGGCATCTGTTAAGCTGGCTGTTTTGGATACAGAAGCAAAAAATAAGGCGCTTTTGGCTATGGCGCAAG
>JAKSOJ010000038.1 GCA_024405645.1 Phascolarctobacterium sp.
AATAAACAAATTCTGGCAGAGGTGGATGCATTATGCTAGAGAATAAATTTGAACCAAAAATCGTAGCCTTTTGCTGTAATTGGTGCAGTTATGCAGGCGCTGATGGCGCAGGTACTGCTCGTAAAAATTATCCAGCAAATGTAAAAATTATCAAAGTGCCTTGTTCTGGTCGTGTAAATCCCATGTTTATTCTGCGTGCCTTTGCTCGTGGTGCAGATGGTGTTATTATGTGTGGATGCCATCCGGGGGATTGCCATTATATGACTGGTAACTATTACGCTCGTCGTCGCATGACTCTCCTCATGAGCATGCTGGAATTCATGGGCGTTGATAAAAATCGTTTCCGCGTTGAATGGGTGAGTGCTGCTGAGGGTGCTCGCTTTGCGGAGGTTATGAATAAATTTGTAGCAGATGTAACTGCTCTTGGAGAGAATGTAAAGCTGAGGGATTTAAGATGCAAAAAATAAACGAATTAATGCAAGCTAAAGCCCAAGAGCTTCTCGCTAAGGGTGAAATTAAAAAAGTTTTGGCTTGGAAGGCTGGGGAATTCTTTTATGATAATGCTCCTGCTGCTTTTGAAAGCGAAGCTTCCTGCTCCGAAATTATCTACAACGAATTCTGTCCTGCTAATCTTAGCAAGTATTTGATGGCTAGTTCCAAGGCTGGCGTGAAAACCGCAGTGTTCTTAAAACCCTGTGATACCTATGGCGTAAACCAACTTATTAAAGATAATCGCGTTAATCGTGAGATGGTTTATGCAGTTGGTACTCCTTGCTCTGGTATGGTGGATGCCAAGAAAATTAAGGCTGCTGGTTATAAAACCTTGCTCAAGGTGGAGGTCAATGGCGATAAAATTATCGTAACAACACCTAAGGGACAAGTTGAATTAGCAAAAAAAGACTTCCTATATAATAAATGCCTGATGTGCAAGGGTAACGATTACATGATTTGTGATGAGGAACTGGCTGAAAAGCTGCCCGTACCCGAATTCACCGGTGACCGTTTCGCTGAGGTTAAGGCAATTGAGGCAATGAGCTCTGCTGAAAAATTTGCTTTCTGGCAAGAAGAATTGTCCAAATGCATTCGCTGCAATGCTTGCCGTGATATTTGCCCGGCTTGTAACTGTGAACAATGTATTTTCGACAATCCTGAAGCTCCTGTGGCAGGCAAGGCTTATGCCGATTCTGTTGAAGAGCAAATGTTCCACATTATCCGTGCATTCCACGTAGCTGGTCGTTGCGTTGGTTGTGGAGAATGTGCTCGTGTTTGCCCCCAAGGCGTAAAATTGGGTCTTCTGAACATGAAGTTTATGAAGGATATTAACTCTTTCTTTGGTAAGTTCCAGGCTGGTGCAGATGCAGAAACTCGTGCCCCTCAAGTAACCTTCAAGGAAGAGGATCCTGAACCCAATGCAGCAGTGGAAGGAGGAAATAGCAATGCTTAAACTAGCTCTTGCCAAACTTCCTGAACTCTGTGCGTTAATGCAAAAAGAAGCGGAGCTTTTAGTTCCTGCTAAAAATAAAGCTGGTAAGGTTGACTACAAGGCTTATGCTGAAGGCGTTGAAATTTGCCTGAATGAGAAAACATCTCGCAGTGCGAAGGATGCTTTCTTCCCCCAAGTAGAAAATCTTTTGAAATTTAAGTCCGAAGGCAAGAATTTGAGCTTAGAGCAAATCCTTCCGCCTGACCATGCTACCATTCTCTTTGGTGTAAAGGCTTGTGATGCACGTAGCTTTAAGCTGTTGGACAAGGTTTTCCTTTCCAATCCAGTGGATTCCTACTATAAGGCTCGTCGTGAAAACTGCTTAATCATTGGCCTGGGTTGTGCTGAGCCGGAAGAAACCTGTTTCTGTGCTACCTTTGGCATTGATGCTACTAATCCTGAGGCTGATATCAACACTTGGGTAGTAGGGGAAGAACTTTATTGGGCTCCCGTAAGCGAAAAGGGTAAGGCTCTGACAGAAAAGCTTTCTGCAATTTTTGTCGAAGCCGATGATAAGGCTGTTAAGGAACAAGGGGAAGCAACGAAGAATATTCTGTCCATGCTTCCGCTCGCGAATTTCAAGATTGCCGATAAAATTTCTGCCAAAGAATTGGTAACCTTTAATAGCAAGGTTTGGGGCGATTTAAGTGCTACTTGCTTGTCCTGCTGCACTTGTACCTATGTTTGCCCTACCTGCCATTGCTATGATATTCGCGATTATAAAACTGATGACAATACAACGGAACGCTTCCGTTGCTGGGATAGCTGCATGGCAAGCGATTTTACCAAGATGGCTCATGGCAATCCTCGCAAGACTAAATTGGAACGTTTCCGTCAACGCTATATGCACAAATTAGTCTATTTCCCAGAAAATAATGGAGAATATGCTTGTGTTGGCTGTGGTCGTTGTTTAGAAAAATGCCCTGCTAATTTAAATATTGTGAAAGTGGCAAAAGCTTTGGAGGTGAGTGACGATGTGTAATTGTGGCGATACTTTAATTCCTCAAATTGGTGTCATTACTGACATTTGCACTGAAACTCCAGACGTAAAAACTTTCCGTGTGGAAGCGATTGGTGGCGGTAAGCTTTTCGAACATATGCCTGGTCAATGCGCAATTTTGTCCATGCCTGGTAAGGGCGAGGCAATTTTCTCCATTACCTCCTCTCCGACTAATCAAAAATATATGGAGTTCAGTATCAAGAGATGTGGCTCCATTACTGATTTACTGCATTTTGATGTAGAGGTTGGTCAACAAATCGCTGTTCGTGGACCGTATGGCAATCACTTCCCTGTGGAAGATAAGCTCCAAGGCAAGGATGTTCTCTTCATTGCCGGCGGTATCGGTCTTGCTCCTATGCGTAGTGTTATCAACTACATGCTGGATAAACGTGATGATTATGGTTCCATTGACATTGTTTACGGTGCAAGATCTAAAGAAGATTTTGTTCGTTATGATGAATTAACCAATGTTTGGCCTAGTCAAAAGGATACTCATGTTCATTTAACTATTGACCGTCCCCAAGAAGGCTGGGATGGCAACGTAGGCTTTGTTCCGAATTTCCTCAAGGATTTGAAATTCACTCCTGATAAAACTGTTCTTCTCTGTGGTCCTCCGATTATGATCAAGCTTTGCTTGGCTGCATTAATCGAAATGGGCTTTACCAAGACTCAGGTTTATACTACTTTGGAACTGAAAATGAAATGTGGCGTTGGTAAATGCGGTCGTTGCAATATTGGCAAAAAATATGTTTGCAAGGATGGTCCGGTATTTACCTGTGATCAAATCGACGAAATGCCTAACGAGTATTAAGGAGAAAGGAAAAAGACATGGAAGAAATGGTAACAGTATTTTTACTGGGCAAGAAATATTCCGTACCCGCTACCTTGACCATCATGGATGCGATGGAATATGCAGGTCATAAGCTGATTCGTGGCGTTGGTTGTAGATCTGGTTTCTGCGGAGCTTGCGCAGTAATTTATAGAATTAAAGGCAAAAACGAAATCAAAGTTTGTCTTTCCTGCCAAACAAAGGTTGAAGAGGGTATGTGCGTAGGCAGAATCGAAAGCTTCCCTATTAACAAACGTACCTTTAATATCGAAGAAATCAAGGCTGATGATAATATCGTTGGTCAACTTTATCCGGAAATTTACGGCTGTGTTGGTTGCAATGCTTGTACAAAGGGCTGTCCTCAAGGCTTGAACGTAATGCAATATATCGCCATGGCTCAACGTGGCGAATATGAAAAGGCTGCTCATGCATCCTTTGACTGTGTTGGCTGCAATATTTGTGCTAGCCGTTGTCCTGCGCAAATCAGCCACAGTGCTGTTGGCCTTTTGTGCCGTCGCTTGACTGGCAAATACATTGCTCCTAAATGCGAGCATTTGGCAACACGCGTAGCTGAAATCGAAAACGGCGATTATGAAATTCTTTTAGACAAATTGAAAAAGATGCCTTTGGACGAAATCAAAGACCTCTATAATAAACGTGAGATTGAGAAATAGGAGGAAGCTATGAGCGCATTTACTGAAGATATGTTAAAATCCATGGCGAATGTGGAACGCACTCGTGCTTCTAGAATGGGTGCTACCATTGAACGTTTCTCTGCTGAGGAAAAGGAAGAACTCTTAAAGGAATTCCATCCTGACTATAGCGAAAAGGGCTTCAAGGTTTTAGAGGTTGGTCCTAACAAGGGCGAAAAGGTTCCTGTAGAACTTGCTGCTCTCTTGGAAGGCAAGAGCATTGTCGCTGATGCTAAAATTGATTTAGAAAAAATTGACTACGACGTTGACGTGCTGATTATTGGCGCCGGTGGTGCTGGTGCTGCGGCTGCAATTGAAGCTAAAAAAGCGGGCGCGAACGTTATGATTGTAACCAAGCTGCGCATGGGTGATGCTAATACCATGATGGCAGAGGGCGGTATTCAAGCTGCTGATAAAGCAAATGACTCTCCGGCGCAACATTACCTGGACGCTTTTGGCGGTGGTCACTACAAAAATATTCCTGAACTTTTGGAACAACTTGTTGTAAATGGTCCTTTGGCTATTGATTGGCTGTCCAAATTGGGCGTAATGTTCGATAAAGAAGCTGACGGTACTATGGTTACTACCCATGGCGGCGGTACTAGCCGTAAACGTATGCATGCGTGTGCCGACTATTCTGGTGCAGAAATTATGCGCGTTGTTCGTGATGAAGTTGTTAACCTGGGCGTTCCTGTTTTGGAATTTTCTCCTGCAGTTGAACTCCTGAAGGACGAAACTGGTCGCATTGCAGGTGCAATTCTTTTGGATTATGATTCTCAAGAATTCCAAGTTGTTAAGGCTAAAACCGTAATCATGGCAACTGGTGGTGCTGGTCGTCTCCATTATCAAGGCTTCCCGACCTCCAACCACTATGGTGCAACTGCTGATGGCTTGATTATGGCTTATCGTGCAGGTGCTCCTCTGATTTACGCTGACGCTATTCAATACCATCCTACTGGTGTTGCTTATCCTGCACAAATCTATGGTGCTCTCGTAACTGAAAAGGTTCGTTCCATTGGTGCACAATTGGTTAACTCTGATGGCGAAATTTTCATGCATCCTCTGGAAACTCGTGATGTTGCTGCCGCTTCCATTATTCGTGAATGCAAGGCTCGTGGCAAAGGCGTAAAAGCTCTGGACGGCGTTGCTCTCTGGCTTGATACTCCGCTAATTGAAATGCTTCACGGCGAAGGCACTATCGCAAAACGTATTCCTGGTATGCTGCGTATGTATCTGAAGTTTGGCATTGATATTCGCAAAGAGCCAATCCTCATTTTCCCGACCCTGCATTATCAAAATGGCGGTATCCTCATTGATAGCAAGGCTGAAAGCAAACTGCCCGGCCTCTTTGTAGCTGGCGAAGCCGTTGGCGGCATTCATGGCACAAACCGTTTGATGGGTAATAGCTTGCTGGATATCATCGTATTTGGTCGTATCGCAGGCACTGAAGCAGCTAAAGCAGCAAAAGAAATTTCTGTTGGCAAGCTGAACATGGACCATGTTGCTGCTTTTGAAGCAGAACTGAAGGCTGCTGGTATCGCGGAAGGCGAAAGCTCTCCCAAACTTCTCCCCGTATACACTCACGGCAGAGAAGCAAGATAAGCTTATAATATTACATTTAGAGTTTTCTTAGAGAATGGTATATTTCATGTAGTTATGGAAAAGAAATACTCTTTTTGATATAATAAAGTTTAGTTTATTGCCGTATTTTTATTGGCAATGTAGTATTGTATAATTTTTAACATGTGCGTAGCATGGAAGAAAGGTAGTGTAATTTAAAATGTCTATTCAATTAGTCATCGTATGTCTGTACATCGCTTTGCTGTTTGGCATTAGCATGTGGGTTAAGAAAAGAGCTGACCAAGGCTCTGCAGCTTTCCTTCTGGCAAGCCGTAAATTGACCACTATTTTGGTTGCTGTTAACGTAACTGGTTTGGCAGTTGGTGCTGCATCTACCGTTGGCGTTGCTCAAAGAGCGTTCGGTGTAGGCTTATCCGCAGGTTGGTATAATGGTGCATGGTCCATTGGCGCTATCGTTATGGGTCTTGTTGCTGCTGGTAAATTGCGTGCAATGCGCGTTTCTACCATCCCCGAATTTTTTGAAAACTATTATGATGCTAAAGGTCGTTTGATTGGTGCTATTGGCCTTATCATCATCATGGGCGTAATTACTTCCTTGCAATATATGGCAGGCGGTGCAATTCTCTCCTCCTTGCTTCCGGATATCTTCTCCTTCAAGGGCGGTATGATTATGAGTGCTGCAGTATTCATTGGTATTACCCTGATTGGTGGTCTTTGGTCCTCCGGTATTTCCAATATCGTAAGCGTAACCTTGATTTATGTTGGTATCGTTTACTCTGCAACTCAATCCGTAGCAAATGTTGGCGGTTGGGATGCAATGGTTTCCAAGCTTCCTAATGCAGAAATCATGGCTTCTCCTTTCCTGGGCTTGCCCTTGGCAGTTATCGTTGGTAACATCATCGTTATGATTACCCAAACCATTACCGCTCAAGGTCCTGTACAATTTGCTTGTGCAGCTAAAGACGCTAAAGCTGCTCGCAATGGTTACATCCTCGCAGGTCTCATGATTTTCCCTGTTGGCTTTATTTGTGCAATCGTTGGTCTTGTTGCCAAGGTTATGTATCCTGAAATGCCTATGAGCCAAGCTGCAATGGCAATGCCTAAGGTTATCATGTCCCTGGATCCTTTGGCTGGTGGCGTTACCCTGGCTGCAATGTGGGCTGCTGACGTATCCACCGCATGCGCAATCCTGATGGGCGCAGCAACTCTCTTTACTCAAGATATTTACAAACGCCTTATCAATCCTGGCGTTAGCGAAACCAAAGCTGTTGTAATCAGCCGTATTACCGTAGTTGTTGTAGGTCTTATTACTCTGTGGTTTGCATTCAACGCAGCAGGTATTGTAAGAACAATGATCGCTGGTCTGTCCATGACCACCGCTCTTACTTGTATCTTCTTCTTCACCATTTGGGCTCCTGGTCTTTGCCGTCGTAGCTCCGCATTCTGGACTACTTTGGTTGGCATTATCGGCATGGTACTTTGGTACATGCCCGCAAGCCCGATCCAAGGCATTAAACCCATTTTCGCTAACGAAGTAATTTACTTCGAATGGCCTATCTGCATTCTTACCGTTCTCTTAGTTTCTGTAATTGACAAAAACAAAATTAAAGAAGTAACCATGGTTGCAGAGGAAGAAGAATAATCTTAACCGTAATTACTTATATAGTAGAAAGTGAAGAAAATGAATAAATCATCAATTAATAGTATGGCTATTGGCAGAGCTGCTTTAAATATCGCTCTAACAAGTACAAGACAAGAAGAGAATATTGTAAAAGAGGAGCTTGCAAAGAGCGGAATTCGTTCTACGGCCGTGGATTTTGGTGGTGAGTTCATTCCTTCCATTGTTAAAATTGTTGAACGTGCAGTTGTAGCTGCTCAGCGCCAGGGCCTCGTAACAGAGACCCACGTTGGCGCTGGGGCAGTTGCCGGCGCTGCCCACGAAGCGCTGGAACAAGTTATGAATAAAGCAGTTGGCTTTAACGTGGGTGGTAAAATTGGCATTGCTCGCTATGGTGAGCATTTATGCGTAGCAATCTTCATGGGTGTTGGCGTATTGAATTTAAACGAAATGTGCGTAGCATTGGCACATCGTTCTCTGGCATCTGACGAATAAGAGGGATTTTCATGAATATAATTGATGTAATTGGTCCTGTTATGATTGGACCGAGCAGTTCCCATACTGCAGGAGCAGCAAGACTAGGTCTCCTTGCGGCATCAATACTCGGAACAAAGCCTGTAAAGGCTGAAATTTTTCTTCATGGTTCTTTTGCTGAAACTCATAAGGGACATGGCACAGATTTGGCCATTGTCGCAGGTCTGATGGGTTGGGCTCCGGACGACGAAAGAATTCCGGAATCTTTTGAATATGCAAATAATGCAGGACTAGATTTCTGCTTCAATAAAATAGATTTGGGAAGCGCAACGCATCCCAATACAGTTCTTTTTAAATTAGAAGGTCCTAATGGGGAAAGCTGCGAAATAGTAGGCTCCTCCATAGGCGGTGGTCAAGTTAGAATTACGGAAATCGATGGTTTCCCTGTAGAATTAGATGGCAAGCTTCCCGCTGTAATCACAAATCATGATGACAGAAGGGGCGTAATTGCTATGGTTTCTAGTCTTCTGGCTAACATGAACGTTAATATTGCAACCATGAGAGTGTTCCGCTCTAACAAGGGTGGGCTTGCATCCATGGTTGTTGAATGTGATAGTGCGGTAGATTCTTCTGTGCTGAAAGCAATAGGGGCTATTCCTGCTATTCGTTCCGTACGTTTTGTTGATAAGGTTCAATAAGGAGAAAAGGTATGAAAAAAGACAAACTATCTTTACTCGGATTAATCGAAGAGGCTAAGTCCTATGAAGGCTCCTTTGATCATTTCCTTGTTGAATATAATGCAGAAATTTTAGAAACAAGTACGGATAAGCTTTTAGAACAGATGCAGCACATGCTGGATGTTATGCGCGGTTCTATCGAATATGGTTTAACTGGGGTAAAATCTCGCAGTAAATTAACTGGTGGCGATGCTAAGAAATTATTAGAAGCCTCTGGTCAAGAAAAGTTTGTTGGCATTTTGGGAGAAAAAGTCCTTGATGCTGTAATATATGCAACTGCAGTTGGTGAATGTAATGCGGCTATGGGGCGTATTGTTGCTGCTCCTACGGCTGGCGCCAGTGGAGTTTTACCTGGAGTATTCTTCTCCTTGGCTAAACATTACAATTTATCCGATGAAGAATTGGTTAGAGGTCTTGTAGTTGCTGGTACTATTGGTATGGTAATTGGTACTCGTGCATCCTTGGCTGGAGCAACTGGTGGTTGTCAAGCTGAATGTGGCAGTGCTGCGGCTATGGCGGCTGGTGCTGCTGTAAGCATGCTTGGTGGTACACCTGAACAAATTGGTACTGCTGTTG
>JAKSOJ010000039.1 GCA_024405645.1 Phascolarctobacterium sp.
TTGACCTGCCCCGCCCGCGAGAGGTAGCTCAAGAAGAATTTCAAATCTTGCGGACCAAAATTTTAAATGCACTGTATTAACAGCTGCGGCTACAGGAAAGGAGTTCATATTATGAACAAAAAAATCTTTACCTTAGGCTTAAGCCTGGTAACAGCAATGATTCTCGCTACTGGTTGTGGTGGAGAAAAGAAAGCAGCTCCTGCTGCTCCTCAAATCAAAGAATTGAAAGTGACTTATGTTAAGTCTCCTCTCAATATCCCAAGTATCGTTGATAAGAATAATCAAACTTTGGTAAAAGGCTTTGCCAAAGATAATATTAAGGTTTCTTTCCCGGAAATTAATTCTGGTGCTAAGCAAACCGAAGCCTTAGCAAGTGGTAGCTTGGACGTATGCTCTGCCTTGGGTGGAACCTCTGCTATTTTGGCAGCGTCTAATGGTGTAGATGTTAAGGTTGTTGGTATCTACAGCCGTGCACCCAAAGCATTTAACATTATGGTAAAGGATGCTGCGATTAAATCTGCGAAGGATTTGAAAGGCAAGAAAGTTGCTGGTCCTAAGGGAACTATTCTGCACCAAATTCTTGTGGCTGCTCTTGATAAAGAAAAGCTTACTCAAAATGATGTAAACTTTGTTTCTTTGGGCATTCCTGCAGGTGTAAATGCTTTGCTTAGTGGCGAAGTTGATGCTGCTCTTGTTGCGGGTGCAGATGTTTTACGTGCCCAAAAAGCTGGTGCTCGAGTTTTGGCTAATGGCGAAGGCCTCGTTGATGCAACCATCGTTATTGGTGTAAATGGCAAGCTTCTTAAGGAACATCCGGAGGTTGTGAAGAAATATTTGGCTTTGCACCAAGAAAACATAGATTTTATGAAAAAGGAACAAGCAAAGGCTTATGACTTTACTGCAAAAGAAACAGGTCTTAAGGTTGATGAAGTAAAGGTTATGGCTCCTTGGTACGATTTCACTACCAAAATTACTGATGTTGACGTAAAAGATTTGGAAGCAACTCAAGATTTCTTGATGAAGATGGGTATGCAAAAGAAAAAAATCGATATTAAATCTATGTTGGCAGAAGTTAAATAATCTAGATAAAATATTTATGGTAAAACCGAGCTCATTACGAACTCGGTTTTTCATTTTATGTTATAATATATGGGTTGATATTAGCCTTGGTTGAGGAGAACATAGATTATGATTTTAAGTGCAGAAAATTTAAGCTTCAGTTATGGTGCTAGAACTCTTTTTGAAGGTGTTACCTTCAATGTAGAGGAAGGGGATAAGTACGGAATTATTGGTGTTAATGGTACTGGTAAGTCAACCTTGTTGAAAATGATTGCCACCAATGATGCAGGTGGAGGAACGCTGACAATTCCTGGTAACGTTGTTATGGAATACTTGCCCCAGGATCCTCCCTTTGAAGCAGAAGCAACTGTTTTGGAACAAATCTTTAAAGGTGATTCTCCTCTTATGCAGCTCTTGCGCGAATACGAACTTGCTGTAGATGCTGCAGAAAAAAATCCTGATAATGAAAAAATGCAACGCAATCTTTTGGCTTTACAGCAGAAGATGGATAACCAATTTGCTTGGCAATTAGAAAGTGAAGCAAAAGCAGTTCTTACTCAGCTTGGTATCAAAAACTTAAATCAAAAAATGGGTGAATTGTCTGGTGGTCAAAGAAAACGTGTTGCTCTTGCAGGTGTTTTAGTTCGTCCTAGTGATTTGTTAATATTGGACGAACCTACAAACCATATGGATAATGCGACCGTTGCTTGGCTAGAAGCACAGCTTTTAAAACGTAAGGGTGCACTTTTAATGGTAACCCATGATCGCTATTTCTTTGACCGAGTTGTAAATCGTACTTTGGAAATTGATATGGGCAAAGGTTATGTCTATGTAGGCAATTATTCTTTGTTCCTTGAAAAACGCGAAGAAAGACGTGTCGCCGAAGCAGGTGCTGCCCAAAGACTGCGCAACATCTACCGTCGCGAATTAAAATGGATTAGTCGTGGAGCAGAGGCTCGTCGTACTAAAGCCAAAGATCGCGTAGAGCGTTTTGCTCATATTAAAGAAGCTGTTGAAAACATCAAGACTGAAAGCACGCTTGAAATGTCTTCTGTTTATTCTCGCCTTGGTAAAACAATTATCGAATTGGAAAATATTGGCAAGGTTTGGGATGGCAAGGATTATATCAAGAATTTTGATTATATTTTATTACGCAATGATAGAATTGGTATCGTAGGGCCTAATGGAGCTGGTAAATCAACTCTAATGGATATCATTTCTGGGCGCTTAAAACCTACTACAGGAACCATGAAAGTTGGTTCAACAGTTAAGATTGGCTATTTTGCACAGCATAACGAATTCGAAGATTCCAATATGCGTGTGCTTGAATATATAAAAGAAGTTAATAACTATATCGAAAAGGCGGACGGTACTCGCATAAGTGCTGCGCAAATGTTGGAAACCTTTTTATTTCCACCAGATTTGCAATGGGTTCCCGTTAGTAAATTATCCGGTGGTGAAAAGCGTCGACTGTATTTATTGAGAGTGCTAATGAGTGCTCCTAATATTCTCTTATTGGACGAACCTACCAACGATTTGGATATTCCTACCTTAAGCGTTCTCGAGGATTATTTAGATAATTTTTCTGGCGCAGTAATAGCAGTTAGCCATGACCGCTATTTCTTAGATCGCTTCGCCCAAAAAATCTTCTCCCTTGAAGAAGATGGTTCCATCGTACCTCATAATGGTAATTATTCTGATTATATCGAGGAACTAGCAGAATTAGGCGAACCCGTTAAAAACGAAACCAAGGTTCAAGCAGCTCCCGTTGAAGAAAAAATCGTTCCTAAAAAGAAGAGCATGACTTATGGGGAACGTATAGAATTAGAAAACATTGATCAAGAAATTGCTCGTACAGAAGCTGAAGTAAAAATGCTCGGCTTGGAAATCAACAAATGCGGCAGTGATTTTGTTAAGCTTAATGAGCTGACTAAAGCACAGAATGATGCTCAGGAGCGTTTGGACAAATTAGTTGACCGTTGGGCATATTTATCCGAGCTTGCAGAGGAATGTGAATAAATTTTATTACCTTGTATTAAGGAAAGGGTATCTGAATGACATCAAAAAAAGAAAGATACAAAGACAAAGCCTCGCGGCTTGTCAGCATAATGCTTCCTATCATTTGTACGCAGATTGCTGTAATGGGTATGAATTTTTTTGATGCGTCCATGAGTGGTCAGGCTGGCAATGTAGATTTGGCTGGTGCTGCCATTGGTGGGAATACTTGGATGCCTATTCACACTTGTATTACCGGTATTCTTATGGCAGCAATGCCCCAGGTAGCATATTTTATTGGTGCTGGCGAAGACCACAAAATTAAAGATACTATTAGGCATGGTTTGTTCCTGGCAGTGTGCTTTGCATTTCTTGTTGTACTCGGTGGATGCATTGGACTACCCATTTTCTATGCTAAGCTAGGCTTAGAGCTAGCTGTATATCGCATTGCTGTTTGGTATAGCTTTGGTATAGGTATGGGAGTATTGCCATTCTTTTGTATGTGCCCGTTAAGAAATTTCGTAGATACTATGGGCTATACATTGTTAACCATGAAGATTTATCTTCTAGCTCTGCCTATTAATGCATGTTTAAACTATGTGCTTATCTTTGGGAAATTGGGCTTTCCTCGTTTAGGTGGAATAGGAGCAGGAGTTGCTACTGGTTTGACATTTTGGATTGTTTTTTGCTTATTTGCATGGGTAGTGACACACCTAGAGCCTTTCAAAAAATATCATGTATTGGGTTTGCCCAAGCTAGATTGGAACAAAATAATCGAATATTTGAAGCTTGGAATTCCCATGGGCTTTTCAATTTTCATGGAAACCTCGGTATTTGGTGTAGTTGCATTTTTCATAGCAAAATTTGGCACAGATTCTATTGCGGCGCATCAAGCTGCTCTGAATTTTTCCTCTTTGGTTTACATGTTTCCTTTAGGATTTTCACTTGCACTTACTATTTGTGTGGGTGTAGAATATGGTGCGAAAAGGTTTGATGATGCTTTAGAATTTATTAAGGTTGGCATAGGCCTTAGTATTTTAGTTTCTGCCGCTTATATGCTTGCAGAATATTTGGGCAGAGACCTTATTGCTAGAATTTATTCTAGTGATGCGAATGTTCAAGCGATTATTATTAAACTTATAATCTATGCTATGATTTGGCAGGTTGGCGATGCTATTGCAGCACCAATTCAGGGAACCTTACGTGGTTATAAGGATGTCAATGCAGCATTTTGTACGGGCATGCTTGCCTATTGGGTAATTTGTTTGCCTGTGGGCTTATATTTGGATTACTATTTAAATCACGGCATGTATTCTTATTGGCAAAGCTTGGATTTAGGCGTATTAGTCTCCATGGTGCTATTGGCATTAAGATTGACCTATCTGCAACGAAGGTTCAATAAAGAAGCCAATAAGATAGATTGTTAATAGGGTGACATAAAGTCACTAATTATAAATTTTAGGAAGTAATATTGTGAAAAAACTAGTTCTCGTATTAATGACAACATTTTTTATGCTTATTTCTGCAACAACCTATGCAGATGAATTGGGACTTGCAAGCTATGCTGCAATTCTTGTTAGACCGGAAGATTCTAGAGTTTTATACGAAAAGCATTCTACAACGGATATGTATCCTGCAAGTACCACAAAGCTTTATACGGCCTTACTTGTTATGGAAAATTGTAAGAATCTGCAGGATAAAACGAAGGTATCCTGGAATGCCATAGTCAACGTTCCAGATGAACATGAAACTCCTTACATCTATTGTGGTGAAGAGTTTACTATTGAGGAATTCCTTAATATCATGTTAGTGCCCTCCGGTAATTTGATTGCTAATGTTATGGCAGAATACATTTCTGGTTCTATTCCTAAGTTTGTAGATTTAATGAATGAACGTTCTAAGACATTGGGCTTAATCAATTCCCATTGGGTAAATCCTATGGGATGGTTTGATTCTAATCATTATACTTGTGCGCATGATATGGCTATTATCGCTCAAGAGGCAATGAAGCATGATTTAATTAGAAAGATTGTTGCTAAAAAAGGCTATAGTATTCCTGCAAGCAATGTGCATCCCTATAACGATAGATATGTTAGAACTACTAACCACATGATGCGCGAAGATTCTCATCTTTATTATTCTCCCGTTCAGGGGATTAAGACTGGTACTGGTACAGTGGCTGGTTGCAATTTCGTTGGTTATGCAGAAAAAGATGGCATGAGGCTCATATCCGTTGCTTTAGCAAGCACTTGGAAGGATGCTCGTTTCTATGATACCAAAAAATTAATGGAATATGGTTTTGCAAACTATGATGGTTATGGCATAACTACTTGTCGTGCTGATATACCCACAATTCCTAATAATGGTGAAGTGAGAGAGCAAAATGTTCCTACTGTTAAGCCTGAAGACCAACGAACCTATACTGTAAGCCAAGCAAGAGTTGCAGCAGAGGCTAAAGAAAAGGCTGATGCCGAAGCAAAAGCCAAAGAGGATGCTAGTAAGGTAAATCAAGAGGCTAAGCCGCAGGCTCAAGAAAATGTGGAAGCTGCAAATCCTGTCGTTGAAACTCAGAATAATAATGAAGCTGAAAAACCTGAAAACAAGGTAGTAACTGAAAAGAAAAAGAAAAAATCCAAAGCTAAGAAGTAAAATTAAAAGCTATGCATTAGTGGCACAAAGTCGCAAATGCATAGCTTTTATGATATAATAATTGTATATTTATAAAATTAAGGAGGAAGACGATGTATATTCCTAAATTACATAAAATTTGGATCTGTCAAAACCAAGATGGTGGCATTTATATGTACCCTAAAATGGCAAACCGCCATGGTTTGATTGCAGGTGCAACTGGTACTGGTAAGACTGTAACCTTAAAAGTTTTAGCTGAAGCATTTTCTGAAATGGGAGTTCCTGTATTCCTCGCAGATATTAAAGGCGACGTATCTGGCATGTTGCTTCCTGGACAGGATAGCGAAGGCTTCAAAAAACGTTTAAAAACTAAATTGGGCTTAGAAATGCCCTGGAAATTCCAAGGCTATCCTATTCGTTTCTGGGACGTATACGGCAAGATGGGTCATCCTGTTCGTACTACTATTTCTGATATGGGTCCTGATCTTATCGCACGTCTTTTGGAATTGAACGATACTCAAACTGGCGTACTTAATATTGTGTTCCGTTATGCTGATGCAAATGGTCTTTTGCTTCTTGATTTCAAAGATTTAAGAGCCATGGTTAAATATTGCGGAGACAATGCTGCTGAGTTAAAGACTGAATACGGCAATGTATCTGCTGTAACTATTGGCGCAATTCAAAGAGCGCTTTTGCGTTTGGAAGACCAAGGTGCTAATACCTTCTTTGGTGAACCTGCTCTTGATATTAAAGACTGGTTCCAAACTGCACCGGATGGTCGTGGCATTATCAATATGCTTTATTGCTGCGAGCTTTTCCAAAATCCTTTGCTCTATTCCACCTTCCTCTTATGGATGCTCTCCGAATTATACGAAACTCTGCCTGAAGCAGGTGACCTCGATAAACCTAAGATGGTATTCTTCTTTGATGAAGCTCACTTAATCTTTAAGGATGCTCCTCGCTCCTTGTTGGATAAGGTTGAACAAATCGTTCGTTTGATTCGTTCTAAAGGCGTAGGCATTTACTTTATTACCCAACTTCCCGCAGATATTCCTGACAGTGTTCTTTCTCAATTGGGTAATAAGTTGCAACATGCTCTGCGTGCATATACTCCGAAAGACCAAAAAGCTTTAAAAACTGCAGCTCAATCCTTCCGTGCTAATCCGGCAATCAACTGCGAAAAGGCTTTGTCCGAGCTTGGTACTGGTGAGGTTTTGGTTTCCCTTCTTGACAATGAAGGTATTCCGTCCATGGTTCAAAGAGCTTGGGTAATGCCTCCTCGTTCTCTCTTGGATGTTTGTCCTGATGAAACTCGCTTTAAGGAAATGAAGGCAAGTCCGTTGGCGGAGAAATATACAGAGACTGTTGACCGTGAATCTGCTTATGAAATTTTGACTCATAAGGTTGAAGAGCAAATTAAAGCGGAAGAAGAAGCTAAAGAAAGAGCTGAAGAAGAAAAGAGAGCTGCTTTCGAAGCTAAATTAAAAGAAAAGGAAGAAGCTGCTCGTCTTAAAGAAGAAGAAAAAGCTCGTAAAGAGGCTGAACGTGAAGCTGCTCGTCAAGAAAGAGAAGCTAATAAACGTCAACCGAAAACTATAGTTGATAAGGTTAAGGACCAGGCAATTAACAATATTACTCGTACTGCTGGTAATGCTCTTGCTCGCGGTATTTTAGGATCTTTTAAAAAATTGTTCTAAAACACTAGTTAAAGGCACTGTTTCTGATTGAGGCAGTGCCTTTATATATTTATAATTCTACATTAAATAATGTATACATTCGCTTTTTGCTTGACTAATATTTTTGTAGTGCTACAATATACATAATCTAATAATATATTGGTTATGATTGAGAAGCAGGTATTGCTGAACTTTTAGAGAGCTAGCGGTTGGTGTAAGCTAGTAGGGAGGAGTGCTTGTTCCGCTCAGGAGCTTCAGATGATGAGTCTGACGGGAACGCCCGCTACAGCGTACAAAAGATGGCTGCAAGCAATTTGGGTGGCACCGCGAGACTCTCGTCCCAAAAGAGGGATGGAGAGTTTTATTTTTTGCGAGCAGTTAATTTGGGTGGTACCGCGAGAAGGAGAAGCTCGTCCCAAGGGGATAGCTTCTCTTAATTTTTTATAAATCGAATTTTAAAATTAGAAGGTGAATTTAATGAAACGTGCGTACAATTTCAACGCAGGTCCTAGCGCACTTCCTTTGGAAGTTCTTCAAGAAGCACAAGCTGAATTTTTAAATTTTGCAGATACAGGCATGAGCATTATCGAAATGAGTCATCGATCTAAAGAGTACGATGCACTTCACGCAGAGACCAAAGCTCTTATGAAAGAACTTATGGAAATTCCTGACGATTATGAAGTAATGTTCATTCAAGGTGGTGGCAGCTTACAATTCTTTATGACCGCTGCTAACTTCAATACTAAAAAACATGCTGCATATGTAAATACTGGTGTATGGTCCAAGAAAGCAATGGCCGAAGCCAAGGTTTATGGCGAGGCCTATGAAGCAGCATCCTCCGCAGATAAAAATCACAGCTATATTCCTCAAGAAATCAATATTCTTCCGGAAACCTCCTTTGTGCATTTAACATCTAATAACACAATTTATGGCACCGAATATCAAACCTTCCCAGAATTTGATGTTCCCGTAATTTGCGATATGAGTTCTGACATCCTTTCTCGTAAAGTTGATGTTTCCAAGTTTGACCTCATTTATGCAGGTGCGCAAAAGAATTTGGCTCCTGCAGGTGTTGTCGTTGTAATCGCTAAGAAAGCATTCATCGAAACTGCAAATACTAATTTGCCGACTATGCTTAAATACAAAACCTTCTTAGACAACGATTCTTTATATAACACTCCGCCAGTATTCTGTATCTATATGATTAACAAAACCTTGAAATGGATCAAAGCACAAGGTGGGGTAGAAGCAATTGCTAAAAACAACCAAGCAAAAGCAAAGCTTATCTATGATGTAATCGATAATTCCAATGGCTTCTACAAAGGCCATGCTGAACCAGGCTCTCGTAGTTTGATGAACATCACCTTTAATTTAGCAACTCCTGAAATGGAAAAGGATTTCGTTGCTAAAGGTAAAGCTGCAGGCTTTGTCGGTATCGGCGGTCACCGTTTAGTTGGCGGTTGTCGTGCATCTACCTATAACGCAGTTCCTATGGAAGCATGTGCTGCTCTTGCTGAATTTATGAAAGAATATCAAAAAGCAAATCAATAAGGAGATAAAAAATGAAAGTATTTGTAAGTAATGACGTTAATGCAAAAGGCATTGAACTTTTAAAACAACATTTTGATGTAG
>JAKSOJ010000004.1 GCA_024405645.1 Phascolarctobacterium sp.
GTGCTTTTGGCTGATCCTGTAACTAAGTGTATTGGCCTAGCTCATGCTGGCTGGCGTGGTACAGTTGCAAAAATTGTTCAAAAAACTGTACAGGTCATGGTGGATAATTATGCTGTTAAGCCTGAAAATATAATTGCTGCAATAGGTCCTTCTATTGGAGCATGTTGCTATGAAGTAGATGATTTTGTTCGTGATAAAGCAGTTGGTTATGAAGCGTTTTTTGCGCCTGTAGAAGCTAAGCCAGGTCACTATATGTTGGATCTTTGGGGGCTCAATGGAAAAATGCTTGAAGAAATGGGCGTCAAGAAGGAAAATATAACTATTAGTGGAATTTGTACTGCAGATAATCATGAACTGTTTTGCTCTTATAGAGCAGAGAATGGCAAAACTGGTAGAATGGGCGTATGCTTGTCCATAAAATAATAAACTTATGGATTCCTAAGATATGGAGTAGTTGTTTATGTTTTGCGTAGATGTGGCAATTAACTTGCCAGTAAAAAATATATTTAAAGTTTATACTTATGATGTGCCAGCTGAATTTGACTATTTAGATGAGGGCTGGCGTGTTGTTGTGCCATTTGCAAGACAGACTGTGGAAGGCTTTGTTGTTCGTAGGTCAGCAGTGCCTCAGGATGCAAGTGTACGTGAAAAACTGAAAAATGTTGAAGCTGTAATAGGCGATAGACCTTGGTTCGATAAAGAAATGCTTGCAACGGCTACTTGGCTGGGAGAATACTATATGTGTTCTCTTGCTGAATCTATGCGCCTTTTTGTGCCTGGTAAATGCAGTATTAAGCGTCAGGCTATTAGAGACGCAAATGGCAAATTGCTTCGTTACGAATATGAAGAACGCTTAAAGGCAAAAACCATTCTTGCTTATGCTATTACTGAAAAGGGCAGAGAATACGTTAAGGATAATTTCCCTGGTATGCGTGGGTACAAGCAAAAAAGCGCATTGCAAATTCTCAATTCATTTGACGATTATATGGCTTCTACCGATCTTGCAGACCAAGGCTATGATTCCAGTGTTATGAGAGCTCTTTCTAATAAAGGGCTGGTAAATAGTGCACAAAAAAGAATTTTGCGTAATAGTTATGACCGATTTGTTGCGCCAGAATCAAATGTGGAATTAACTGATGAGCAGCAAAATGCTGTAAATAAGATTAATTCTGCGATTATAAATAAAAAACAAGAAACATTTCTGCTTCAAGGTATTACCGGCAGTGGTAAAACAGAAGTGTATCTTCGTGCAACTGCAAAAGCTCTTGAAGAAGGCAAACAGGTTTTGATGCTCGTTCCAGAAATAGCTTTAACAGCTCAGCTTGTGCAGCGCTTCCAAAGTTGGTTTGGCAAAAGTGTTGCTGTGGCTCATTCCAAATTATCTCAAAATGAAAGAGGGGATGTTTGGTATAAGATGCGGACAGGGAATGCTCGTATTTTGATTGGTGTTCGTTCTGCTGTTTTTGCTCCCTTTGAAAATCTTGGATTGATTATCATCGATGAGGAGCATGAAGGAAGCTATAAGCAGGATGAAAGACCGAATTATCATGCAAGAAACGTCGCTGAGAAAAGAGCAGAACTAGTAAATTGTTCGTTGATACTGGGGAGTGCAACTCCCGACATTACGACTTATTATAAGGCTTTGAAAGGGCAGTATACACATTTAAGATTGACAAAAAGACCTATTGGCAATAAGTTACCAAATGTCGAAATCGTTGATATGCGCGATGAGTTAAAAGCGAAAAATTTTTCAGTACTTTCTCGTAGCTTGCAGAGCAAATTGGTACAAACAGTTGCTAATGGGGAACAGGGAATTGTGCTTTTGAATCGTCGTGGCTATTCAACCTTTGTTATGTGCAGGGATTGTGGCGAGTCCATCACTTGTGATCATTGTGCTGTAGCTTTAGTTTATCATAGTCATGGTGAGGATATGCGTTGCCATTATTGTGGTAATACACATCCTATTCCAAGCTTCTGCCCGAAGTGTGGAAGTAGGCGTATTAAGTTCTTTGGGACAGGTACCCAAAAGGCTGAAGCAGAGCTTGCTGCTTTGCCAGATGTAAAAGTTTTGCGTATGGACCAGGATTCAACTTCTTCCAAGTTTGCTCATGAAGAAATTTTGGATGAGTTTAAATCCGGAAAATATAATACCTTGATTGGCACCCAAATGGTTGCTAAAGGGCATGATATTCCCAATGTAACTCTTGTTGGTGTTCTTGCTGCAGATAGTGTACTTAACTTACCGGATTACAGAGCAAGTGAAAGGGCGTTTTCTTTGCTAACTCAGGCTGCAGGACGAGCTGGCCGTGGCGAAAAAGCAGGTCAGGTAGTTTTGCAAACATATGATGCAGATAATGAAATAATTAAACTTGCTGCCAAGCAAGATTATGATACATTTGCCAAAACAGAAATATATAATCGCAAGACTTTTTATTATCCTCCCTTTGGTCAAATGCTAAAATTAACAACATTGGATAAAAATCAAGATACAGCTTATGCCATTGCTCAAAAAGTTGTTCTGTACTTGCAAAAGTTGGTGTTTGAAAACAAATTGGAGCCTATGGTTATTTCAGGACCATTTCCTGCTTTAGTTTCCAAGGTTCGTGATTTATACAGATACAATGTACTCATCAAGGCGAAGGATATGGAACCTGTAAAAAAGGCATTAATGATTAGCGAATTCCAAACTCAAGCAAATTTATATTTTGATGTAGATCCTGCTAGTGTAATTTGATAAAACATGGTGTTTTATGATATAATAAAGTGTTAAAATCTGCAGATTTTTCCTAGGAGGAATAAATAATGGCTACACTTAAAATTTTAACTGCTGGGGATCCGTTTTTGAGAAAAATTGCGACCCCTGTAGAGCGTATAGATAAAAAGATTACTCGTCTAATCAAAGATATGCAAGAAACGATGTACGAAGCGGATGGCGTAGGTTTGGCTGCTCCGCAAATTGGTGTTTCTAAACGCCTTGTAGTAATTGACGTTGGCGAAGAAAATGGTGGCTCCTATGTACTCATCAATCCTGAAATTCTTAAAAAAGAAGGCTCCGTTGTAAGTGGAGAGGGTTGTCTTAGCGTGCCGGATTTTGAAGGCGACGTAGAACGTGCTGAATATGTGGAGTGCGAGTTTACCGATGAAAAAGGCAGACGTATGCTGCTCCAGGCACATGGTCTTTTAGCTATTTGTGTACAACACGAATGTGATCACTTAGATGGTATTCTTTTTGTGGATAAGGCTCAAACTCTTACTCGCAAAGAACAAAAAGAAGACGATATGGAAAAGTTTGCTAAAAAGCAAAATAAAAAAAGAGGTAGAAAATAATGCGCGTAGTTTTCATGGGTACTCCTACATTTGCGGTAGGCAGTTTAAAAGCTCTTACAGAAAGTGGCAAGCATGAAATAGTTGGCGTTGTAACTCAACCTGACAGACCTAAAGGTCGTGGCAATAAAATACTTATGACTCCCGTAAAAGAATATGCATTGGAACAAGGTTTTCCGGTATATCAACCCGAGAAGGTTAAAACTCCTGAATTCGTGCAAGTTTTACGCGATATGAATCCTGAAATTATTGTCGTTGCTGCATTTGGACAATTTCTTTCCAAAGATATTTTAGACATGCCAAAATATGGCTGTATAAATGTGCATGCATCTATTCTTCCTAAGTATCGTGGTGCTGCTCCTATCCAATATGCAATCATCAAGGGCGAGAAGGAATCTGGCGTAACCATTATGCAAATGGATATCGGCATGGATACTGGCGATATGATTGACAAGGTTGTAGTTCCCATTTCTGAAAATATGACTATGGGAGAATTGCACGATGAACTCATGGTTAAAGGTGCAGATTTGCTCATAACCGTAATGGATCAAATCGCAGAGGGTACTGCTAAACCAATTCCTCAAAACAATGACGAAGCAACCTATGCTACTCTTTTAAATCGTAGTATGGAATGTATAGATTGGACTAAAAGTGCTAAAGAGGTTCACGATTTAATTCGTGGATTTAATCCGGAACCTAGTACTTTTACAAATCTTCCCAATGGCAAGAAATTGAAAATTTGGGGAAGCTTGTTAACAGATAAAACTTCTCAAGCAAAACCCGGTACAGTTATTGAAATAAGCAAGCGTACTTTCTTTGTAGCTTGCGGAACTGGTGTTATAGAAATTACAGAGGTCCAACCTGAATCAAAAAAACGTATGCCAGCCCAAGTATTTATCAATGGACGTGGTGTACAAGTAGATGATGTTTTAGGTCAAAGCATGGAGTAATTTAAAAATAATGGAAGAATCGCTTAAACCTCAAAAAAGAATATTTATTGCTCTTACTGGCATTAGTGCCGTGTTTAGCGCTCTTTTTGTGTATGCGCTTTGGAAGATTACAATTCCTGGCTTAAACGAAATTAACCAATATCTGCCCATGGTTTTTGGCGTTGTAGCTTTGGTATTAATTGTGATGCTTCTCACTGGTGTTGCTGGAATAGTTTTGGCGCTTTTGGGAATTCCAATTATGAAGCTATTTTACTTCTGGGCCTGGAAGGCTATAAATATTATGTTTCCTCTAGCTGTAATCTTTGGACGTGTGTTTAATATTCCTAGAGAAAAAATAGAGCAAAGCTTTATCGAGGTTAGCAATAGTCTGGTTCGTCAGCATCTCAAAAAAGTGCCTGGTGAACGTATTATGATACTTACTCCGCATTGCATTCAAAGAGATACATGTGTACATAAGATTACTCGTAGTGTTGAAAATTGTCGCCAATGTGGTGGCTGCTCAGTAGGTAGTATGCTTGCCCTTGCGCATAAATACAATTGCCATTTTGCAGTAGCAACAGGTGGAACTCTGGCTCGTAAAATGGTAAAAGAGGCAAGACCTAAAGCAATAGTAGCAGTAGCCTGTGAACGAGATCTTACTAGTGGCATTCAGGATGTATTCCCGCTACCAGTGCTTGGTGTTTTGAACGAAAGACCTTTTGGACCTTGCTTTAATACACGAGTAGATGTTAATAAACTCGAGGCAGCAATCTTAGAGTTTTTGGAAGAAGATAGTAATGGAAAAAACTAAAAAGCAAGTACTAAACGCGAGAACTGTCGCTGTAGAAATTCTAAGCCAAGTTTTTGATGAAGGTGCTTATACAAATATAGCTTTAAATAAATATTTGCGTAATTCTAATTTGAGTGTTCTGGACCGTCGTTTATTGACAGAATTAGTTTATGGAACTACTAAAGCAAAAGGAACCTTGGATTGGTATTTAAAGGGTTGTATTACTAGACCTTTGTTTGATGTCGAAAGCAAAATTCTAAATGTTTTACGAGTTGCATTGTACCAAATCATCTACATGGACCGCATTCCTGAAAGTGCAGCTGTTAACGAAGCAGTAAAGACTGCTCGTTCTTTGGGTAATGAAGGAACAGCTAAGTTTGTTAATGGCGTGCTTAGAGGCTATCTTCGTAAACAAGCTGCAGGTGGATTTGTGCTTCCAGACGAACAAAAGGATGATGCAGGCTATTTAGCAATAAAATATATGCATCCTCGTTGGTTGGTTAAGCGTTGGCTTGGTCCCCATGGTCGTGAGGGAGTTGAAAAGCTCTTGGCTTTCAATAATTCTTCAGCACCTGTTTGTATTAGAGCCAATACTTTGGTTACTACTAGGGAAAAGCTTTTGGCAGATCTTGCTGCTTTAGAGGTCAAAGCGCATGCATCCCAATGGAGCTCTGATGGAATTATCATCGATGAGATGAATTCCCTCATGGATATTTTTGAAAAGTTACCGAATGCTTTCTATGTACAAGATGAAAGCTCAATGATGGTTGCGGATGTTGTAGAACCTCAAAAAGGTGAAAGCATTCTAGATTTGTGCTCTGCTCCTGGTGGTAAAACAACTCATTTAGCCGAAAAAATGGGAGATGCAGGAGAAATTTTAGCCTGCGATATCCATGAACATAAATTAAAATTGATTCAAGAGAATGCTAAGCGCCTAGGCATTAGCTGTATTAAAACGAAATTGAACGATGGGGCTGTTTTCCAAAGAGAATGGGCTAATAAATTTGATCGAGTTTTAGTAGATGCGCCCTGTAGTGGTATGGGCGTTCTTCGTCGTAGAGCTGAGGCTCGCTGGACTAAAGATAAGAAAGATTTAAAAGTTTTTCCGCCTTTGCAGTTATCTATTTTGAAATGTGCTGCTCGCTACGTAAAAGAAGGTGGGCGTTTGGTGTACAGTACCTGTACAATCGAACAATCTGAAAATCACTATTTGATAGAAGAATTTTTAAAACTTTTCCCTGATTGGCAAAGGGTTCCTATTAAGCATCCTTTGACAGGGGAGATGGTTGAAGAATTACAAATTTGGCCTCATATCGATAATATCGATGGTTTTTATATTTGTGCATTGGAAAGAAAGTAAATGAAACAGGATATTTTTGGCTTGACAATTGAAGAGTTAGAAGAAGCATTCGTTGCTCTAGGTTTGAAGAAATTTAGGGCGAAACAAGTCTTTCAATGGATTTATCAGAAGTCTGTTTTTGATTTTAACGAAATGCGTAATCTTTCTAAGGCAGATATTGCTTTGCTGGAAGAAAATTTCTGTTTGCTGCCAAAACGAATTAACTTACTTCGTGAGCAGAATAGTACCGATGGCATGACAAGCAAATTGCTTTTAGGATTGCCTGATGGAAATTCAGTAGAAACTGTATTAATGCATCACGATTATGGTTACAGCGTGTGCGTTTCTAGTCAGGTTGGTTGTGATATGCATTGTGCCTTCTGTGCAAGTGGCTTGAATGGTGCTGTTCGCAACTTGACTTTAGCGGAGATTGTAGCTCAGGTTTATCTTTTTAACGAAAGATTAAAATCAAAGAACGCATCCGTTAGTCGCATTGTCGTTATGGGCAGTGGAGAGCCAATGCTAAATTATGATAATGTTTTTGGAGCTCTGGATTTCCTGCATTTGGAATCCACATGTTTTATGAGCTACAGAAATATGACTGTTTCCACCTGTGGTATCATTCCTGGTATTAAAAGAATGACGGATGATGCGAAACCGATTAATCTAGCAATTTCTTTACATGCGGTAAAAATGGATTTGCGTACATCACTAATGCCTGTTAATAAGGGTTTTGTCTTTACCGACGTTATTGATGCTGCAGAAAAATATGCGGAAACCACAGGTAGGGAAATAACTTATGAATATATTCTCTTAAAGGATGTTAACGATAGCGAAGAGGATGCGCAATTATTATCTAACTTTTTGCGTTACAAACATGCTACAGTGAATCTGATTCCGGCAAACCCTGTTCCAGAAAAAGGATTCCATCGTCCTAGTGAGAAAACAATAGATCGCTTTGTTAAGATTCTGTCCAAGAATAAAACAAATGCAACTGTTCGCAAAGAAATGGGCAAGGATATAGCTGCTGCTTGCGGACAACTCAGAGCAAAATTTGCTCGTGAACAACAAAAATAATTTTTAGGTTAGGAGAAAACAATGCTGGTTGTTACTAAGACCCATCCGGGCCTTGTAAGAGAGAATAACGAAGATGCAATCCTTGTGCAAGAACCATACATTTATGCTGTTGCAGATGGTATGGGAGGACATGCTTCAGGTGAAATAGCAAGCCGTTCTGCTTTGAAAGCATTTGGTGCCGCAACTCATTCTCTGCGTAGGGATTCTAGCGAACATATTAGAGATACTCTGATTGAAGCAGTTAAAAAAGCTAATAATCATGTGTTGAAAATGGCTGTAAGCAATGATGAATATACAGGTATGGGGACAACCCTAACTGCTGTTTATTTACCTGGTAATGGTACCGCTTATTTCTGCCATGTCGGCGATAGCAGGCTTTATATTTATCGTGACAATACTTTGGAAAAAAGATCTCACGACCACACTTATGTAGAAGATCTCAAAGACAAAGGTTGCATCACTTCTGAAGAAGCTGCAATTCATCCAGAACGTCATATTCTCATGCAGGCCATTGGCGTGGAAGAAAATATACATGTTCAGTGTGAGATTTTCTCCATTACTCCTAACGACCGTTTACTCATATGCAGCGATGGTTTGTCCGATATGGTAACAGACGCGGAAATCGCTGAGATTATGTTGGAAGCTGATACAGAAATCTGTGCTACTAATTTGTTGGAAAAAGCATTAAATAATGGTGGCAGGGACAATGTTAGTTTGATACTTATAGATATGGCTCAATCTCCAAAAAAAGCAGAGGAGGTGAGTGAGAATGTCTAATGACATCAAAGTTTTAGGTGGACGTTATGAAATCATTCGTGCCATCGGCTATGGTGGAATGGCAGAGGTTTATTTAGCACATGATACTGTTCTTGACAGAGATGTTGCTATTAAAGTTTTGCGAGACCAATTTACATGCGATAAGAACTTTGTTAAACAATTCGAACGAGAAGCAAAATCTGCAGCTCGTTTGACAGATCCCAATATTATCAATGTTTATGATGTTGTGTGTGATGAGGAACAACAATTCATTGTTATGGAATATGTTGATGGCGTAACTCTGAAAGAATTTTTGACAGAGAACAAGCCTAGCCTAGAAGAAACTCTAGAGATTATTTCTCGTGCGGCTTCTGGTCTTGGACACGCACATAGACAAAACATTATCCATTGTGATGTTAAGCCTCACAATATTCTTATTGACAAGAATCTCAATCCTAAAATTGCAGATTTTGGCATTGCTAAAACAATATCCAATCAAACTCAGGTTTATTCTAGTGAGGTAATGGGTAGCGTTCATTATTTATCACCAGAACAAGCTGATGGTGGCCGAATCACTGCGGCTACGGACGTTTACTCCTTGGGTGTTGTACTTTTTGAAATGTTGACTGGTAATGTTCCTTTTTCCGGTCCTAATATCGCCTGCGTAACAACGATGCATTTGAATAAGCCAGTTCCTAAGCTTGTTGATTATTTAGAAACTGTTCCCGAGGGCTTACAGGAAATAGTAGATAAAGCTTTGGCTAAAAACAGTAATGATCGTTATGCAAATGGTGATGAATTTGCTGAAGCTCTTAACAATATTATTATGAAGCTCTTCCCTGATAGTGAGCATCATATTGAGCTTGCTCGTCGAGAAGATTTAGTGACTAATAAACCAACAGACGACGGTGATGACGATGAAAAGACTGTGGTGGTTAATCATGGTCATGTTGGAGAGAAAAGACGTCCGAATGTTGAAGATTTAAATATTCTGGCTCCCAAGAGAGACAATATTGTTAAAGATTCCAAAAAGGATGAGAAAGAGGAAGATTCTGTGAATAGAAAAATTAATTATTCTCGTTTAATGCTATTAGTAACAGGTATTGTTGTGGCAATTTCTATGATAGCAAATCTCTATTTCAATAGAGAACGTAAAGTTGTAGAGATTCCTCAAGTTGTAAACATGAGCATTACCGAAGCTAAAACAATTTTGGATAAAAATGATTTTAAAATTAAAATAATTGAAAAGCATGATGCTAATTCTAAGGCAGGCCAAGTATTGGATCAAAATCCCAAGCCCGGTGAGAAGAGAAAAGAAGGAACTATGATTTCCTTAACTGTCTCCAAGGGTGGTGAACTCAAAACTATGCCCAATATAGTTGGTATGGGTATTGTTAAAGCAGAAAACATTTTGTCCGAAGCTGGCTTTAAAATCGGTAAAACTACTAGCCGTTATGAGAAAGATAAATCCATCGGTACTGTCCTTGAACAAAGCTTGAAAGCTGATGAAAAATTAGCTGCTGGTACTGCAGTTGATATTGTAGTATGTGAAGGCACTAATGAAGTTCCTAAGTTACAAGGCAAGAATCTGAAAGAAGCAAAAGGTATTTTGGAAGCAGCTGGCCTTACTCTGGGCGAGATAAAATATGTTAGTGATCAATCTGTTGGACCAAATATTATTATGGCGTCTAATCCTTTGGCTGGCATGAAAATTGCTAAAGGTGATCCTGTTATGATTACTGTTTCTGATGGTGGCAAAACAAATGATACAATAGTTGAGTTTATTGTTCCTGGTAAGGATGCTACTTCTGTATCTGTGGTTCTGCTCGACAGTGGCAATAGAAAAACTTTGTATAGCGGTACACAAAAAGGTGGCGTAAGACTTCGTTACAAGGTAAGTGCACATGCTGAAGCAAAAGTACAATTCTTTGCAGGTGGCAAGATGGTTGAAGAGAGAAGTCTGTAAATATGACAATTCTAGAAGGCCGTGTATTAAAAAACTATAATGGTTATTACTATGTTAATGTACCAGAAGAGGATAAGATTTATACCTGCAAGGTAAAAGGGAAAATGAAAAAGGTTCGTTTTTCCTTGGCAACTGGTGACTTTGTAAAATTTGAATTGGGCGAAAAAGATGAGGGTATGATTTTAGAGGTGCTACCTCGCAAAAATTATCTCATGCGTCCAATAATGGCTAACCTGGACTTGTTTGTGGCAACGTTTGCTTGCGCAAATCCAGACTTTAGTCCCATCATTGCCGATAAACTAATTGCCCTTGCTGAAAGTGCAGATATTCCCATCATCATCGTTTTCAATAAAATGGATATTGCTGAGCAGGGTTTTATTGAGAAAATGCAAGCCACATATGGAAGTATTGGCTATGAAATTTTCCCAATTTGTGCAGCAACTGGCGAGGGTGTTGAACCCTTGCGTGAAAAATTACGTGGGAAAGTTTGTGCTTTTGGTGGACCAAGCGGTGTAGGTAAATCATCCACTATAAACGCTATTGACCCAACTGTGGCATTAAGAACTGGCGATGTATCTGAAAAGATTGGCAGGGGAAAGCATACTACCCGTTTTGCTGAACTGTTGCCTTTTGATGAAGGGTATATTGCTGATACTCCAGGCTTTGGCAATCTTCTTTTGGAAGGTTTTGAAACAGAGAATGTTTTAGCAGGGTTTAAGGAATTTGCAAATTTTGAAGCAGATTGTCGTTTCCATCCGTGCACACATACTCATGAGCCAGGATGTGCAGTAAAGGCTGCTGTTGAATCTGGAGAGATTATGAAAACTCGACATGCATCATATTTAGAGATGCTTGAAGAAGTTGCTTTATTAAATAAAAAACAATGGTAAATTTTCGATAAATATTTTAGAAAGAGAGGAATATCATGACTAAGATTGCTCCTTCCATTCTTTCCGCAGATTTTGCATATCTTGCGGATGAAATCAAAAAAATTGAAATTTCTGGTGCCGATTGGGTTCATATTGATGTTATGGACGGCTTATTCGTTCCCAATTTAACCTTTGGTGCTCCTGTAGTAAAAATGATTCGTAAAACTACAAAAATGTTTTTTGACTGCCATTTAATGGTGGAAAATCCAGAAAAATATATTTGTGATTTTAAGGCTGCTGGTGCAGATCAAATTGTTGTTCATGCAGAAGCAACTAAACACTTGCATCGTTGTGTTCAACAAATTAAAGCAGAAGGCTTGAAGGCTGGTGTAGCATTAAATCCTGCAACCTCTCTTAGTGTCGTAGAAGAGATTTTACCTGATGTTGACATGGTTCTCATTATGACCGTTAACCCTGGTTTTGGTGGACAAAGCTTTATTTCCAATATGCTTCCTAAAATCAAGAAGCTTAGAGAAATGATTGATGCACGTGGCCTTAATGTTGACATTCAAGTTGATGGCGGCGTAAATGCAACTACCGGTAAACAATGTGTAGAGGCTGGGGCTACTGTTCTTGTTGCTGGTTCTTATGTATACGGTGCTAAAGATACCAAAGCTGCTATTGATAGCTTGAAATAAAGCACTTATATTTGCGTTTTGGGGCTTAAATAGAAGAGGTGACATAGATTGTTATCCGAAAATGTTAAAGCTGTGCAGGAAAAGATTGCAGCTGCTATTGCGGCACGTAAAGAAGAAAAGCTTACTGGTAATAAGGTAACTCTTGTTGCGGTAACTAAGAATCATCCTGCTAGCATTATTACTGATACTTTGGCATGCGGACTTACGAACATTGGTGAGAACCGAGTTCAAGAAGCTAAGCATAAACAAGAAGAAATTGGCAAAGATGGAACATGGCATCTGATTGGGCATTTACAGTCTAATAAAGCACGTCAGGCTGTTGCACACTTTGACCTTATCGAATCTATCGATAGCGAAAAACTTCTTGCTGAAGTAAATAAAGAGGCAGCTCGCATTGGTAAGGTACAAGATATTCTTTTGCAACTGAACATTGCTCATGAAGAGCAAAAGTCTGGTTTTGAGAAAGAGGAATATTTAGCGATTTTACCAAAGCTTGATGAATATAAAAGCATTAGAGTGCGTGGACTGATGGTTATCGCACAAAAATGTGATGATGTTGAAGATACCAGACCCGTTTTTGCAGCAGGCTATAGAGCTTATGCAAGATTAAAAGAGATGAGACCGGACATTGATATTCTTTCAATGGGTATGAGCAGTGATTACGCCATTGCCATTGAAGAAGGTGCGAATAATGTTCGTGTTGGTACAGCTCTTTTTGGGGCTCGTGACTATAGTTTGAAATTTTGATGTTCAGGTAAGGTTGGTGACGTAATGAAATTAATCGATGAAATTTTAGATGCAATTGGTCTCTATGAAGATGAAGATATCGATGAAGAATTGGATGCTGCCCGCGAAAGTAAAAAGGCTAAAGCCGAACCTAAAAGAATAGAAAAGGGTCCTTTCGCAAAGGCTGAAAAGCAAGAGAAACAAGATAAACCGAAGTCCATCAAAGAAATTTACGAAGACGATGAAGATGATGACGAGGAAGAAGAGAAGAGCTCCATTTTCTCTTTCCCGTTCTTTAAGAAAAAGAAAGAAACTGTAGAAGAATCTGAAGAGCTTGCTCCTAAAGCGGAAGCTCCGAAAGCTTCTCCTTTCCGTTCTGCAGTTGCAAAGAATGAAGCTAGGGAAGAAGCTCCCAAGAAATCTTTCTTTAGCAGAAAGGATAAAGAAGTTCCTGCTAAAGAGGAAGCAAAAGAAGAAGCTCCTAAACGTTCCTTTATGGATCGTTTCCGTAGCAAAAATAAAGATAGCGAAGGCAATCGTTCCATGCCTATTACCGTACGTAATAAAGAAGTTAATGTTATGGTAATTGAACCTACTAGCTTTGATGATTGTCCGAAAATTGCTGACTATCTCCGTAACAACCAACCTGTTGTAATCAATTTTGAAACTTTGGATCCTTTGGTTGCAAAGCGTATGGCAGATTTCATTTGTGGTTCTGTTTATGCAATTAATGGTTCTATGAAGAAGTTAGGTCGTTGCATTTTAATTTGTGCACCGAGAAATGTTGATATTGATGCAGCTGCTCAATATGATGTAGGTGAAGAAGGATGGAAGAAATAAAATTAACTGGTAAGAAAATTGCTTTTATTGGTGGCGGTGCCATGGCAGAAGCAATTATTAAAGGTATTCTTGGAGCTGGATTAGTTAAGGCTGAAGATATTTTCGTTGGCAATCGTACTCAAAAACGTTGCGATTATTTGAACGAAACCTATGGTATCAAGGCAATGACTTGTAATAAAACAGCTGTTCAAGAAGCTGATATTGTTATTTTTGCTGTTAAACCTCAAGTTGCTCCCGTGGCTATTGTTCCAGAAGTTATTGCCTGCATGAAAAAAGACGCTTGGGTACTGTCCATTATGGGTAGCGTTTCTATAGATCAATTACATGCTTATGCTCCTGGCTTTGCTGTAGTTCGTACTATGCCTAATACTCCGCTTGCTTGTGGTGAAGGCATGACCGCGATTTGCTGTGATGAAAATGCTACAGAAGATATGAAGGCTATGGCTGAGGAAATCTTTGGCTGCTGTGGTGAAGTTGAATTTGTAGATGAAAAAGCAATAGAGGCAATTACTGCTATTAGTGGTTGTGGCCCTGGATATGCATTTGTCATTATTGATGCTCTTGCTGACGCAGGTGTGCGTGCTGGCTTACCTCGTAAGCTTGCAATCAAATTAGCTGCTCAAACTTTGGCAGGCAGTGGCAAGTTATGCATTAAGACTGGTGAACATCCTGCTGTTTTGCGTGACCAAGTTACTTCCCCTGGTGGTACAACTATTGCTGGCATTCACGCGTTGGAAAACCACGGCGTGCGCGGAGCTTTCTATGATGCTGTAATGGCAGTGCTTGCTAGAAATAAAGAACTGCAAGGGAAATAATAGATGGTAGATAGAGAAAAAATATTACGCTATTTTAAAGCTGGTGGCGACGAACAATTAGCAGCAAAGCTTTTGGATTTGGCTGATGGTGCTAATAAATCGAGAAAATTCCGAGTTAGTGAATTTCTTGATCCACACGCCTATAATGTTGCAGAAATTATTGCTGCCAATTTCGAAAATATAAAAATAGAAAGCGATGGCGGGTTTGCTAATGCAGAGAGAGTCAAAGTTGCTTATATCGCTGAGGATTTTTATGGTACACCGGAATATGGTATGACATATTTTCTTGCGGCCTGGGATAAAAGATATTACGACCTTTCTCATCGTGATGTACTTGGTGCACTCATGGGAACAGGTTGTAAACGAGAAGCTGTTGGCGACATCGTATTTGTTCCAGAAGGGGCTCAATTCGTTGTTGAAAAAACGCTGGCTAATTATTTAATGAGCAATCTAACTTCTATTGGTAGTGCTCCTGTAAGTGTTAGTGAAATAACTAAAGAAGAGCTTTTCCAAAAAGAAGAGAAGATAAAAATAATAAATGCAACTGTTGCTGATTTACGTTTAGATGCAGTTGCTGCTGCTGGTTATGGTGTAAGCCGTAGCCGCATGGCAGAAGAAATAAAGGCATTGAACGTCAAAGTAAATTGGCAGGATGCAAAAAAGCCTGCGCAATCCGTTGATGTTGGTGATATCATTTCTTTCCGCGGGCGCGGAAGAGTAGAGGTCGCTGAGGTTCGCGGCACTACTAAAAAAGGACGCACTAGTATTACTTTAAAAAGATATATTTGATGGAGGCATAATGCTTACACCTGATGATTTAAAAAATGTAAAATTTAGTAAAGGGTTTCGTGGTTATGAGCCTGCAGAGGTAGATAAATTCGTTGAGAATCTTATCAAGGAATTTGAATATCTGTATCTCGATAATATTCAACAAAAGGAAACTATTGAACGAGTAACTTCTAAGTTGGAATATTACCAACAAATGGAAAGCACTATGCAAAGTACTCTCGCAGTTGCACAAGAAACAGCTGATGAGGTTAAAGCTGCAAGTGAAAAGAAGGCTGAACTCCTGATTCAAGAAACTGAAGTAAAATGTAATGCTTCATTGAGTGAAGCTCAAGCGGCTGCACAAAAAATGGAATCTGATGCAAGAACTGCAGCAGAGGATTTATATAATCAAACAAAAATCAAGACTGAAAATATGCTTAGCTTGGCTAATACAGAATGCGACCGTATGCGTGAAGATGCACGTGCATATGCTGAAAATCTTAAAGCTACAACTGAGGTTGCAGTTGAAAAAATGCGTCTCAATATGGAAGATTTGTGTAAGAAGCGTGGCGACAGTGCCATTAGCGAAGCAAACGCTCTTCTAGAGAATGCGCGTAATGAAGCAAATCGTATGATGTTGGAAGCTAATACAAAATATAGAAGCTTGGTTGCTGATGCAGAAGAACGTAGCAGAAAACTAATTTTTGATGCTGAATCTCGTGCTTCCGCAGCAGAAGCTTCCTATCAGAATCAAATGAGAAAAGCAAGCATGCAAAAGAAGAGCATGATGCAAATTCTCGAAAATCAAATGGAATTGTTGAAGAAATTTGGCGAGGAAGAATAGGGCGGTGCCTAAATGATTATTTTAATTAGACATGGCGAAGCAACTCATCATACGGAGCGTCTGACTGGTGGTTGGACGGACTCCCTTTTGACAGAAAAGGGTAGGGCACAGATTCAGGCTTTGGCACAAAAGCTTGCTTTGGATTTTGCTGGTAAGGATGTTAAATATCGCATTATTGCTAGTAATCTGAAGCGTGCTGCTGAAAGTGCTGATATTATTGCGGCTGCTCTTGGTAAGGCTGGTCAGGTTGAGTATACTAGCTATTTAAAAGAAAAGAATAATGGTATCGCGGCTGGCATGACCGAGGATGAGGCTAAGAAATATTTCCGTAAACCTGCTTCCGATGCTGAAATTCATCACCGCAATTATCCTGGTGGAGAAACTCGTCATGAGTTCTATTTGAGAAATACCACCGGTTTATGGAATGCTTGTGATGTTGAAAATGAGAATCTTATAATAGTTGCTCATAAAGGTACAGTCCAAAACATTATTTTCCGTTGGCTCAATATGGATATGGAAAAGGTAGTTGAACAAAACTTTTCTGTCGATATAGCACCTGCCAGTGTAACTGTTCTAGGTCTTAACAAATGGAACGAGCATTGTATTTTCCGTTTGAATGATATTAGTCATTTGAATCAAGATACTGGTTTTGGAGTGTTAGAATTTAAGTATAAAAAGAAGTCTTGAGTATTTTGTTGTTGACGAAAGCTTTCTTTTTATATATAATACATATGTTGTAAAAATATATTTAACGCTATGACAAAGACAGTAGTCTTTTCTTCTTAGTGTAGCGAGTTGGGAACTGGTGCAAGCCCAAACGATAGCAGGAAAGAACGAAGATCACTTTTGAGCGGATACGGCGAAATCGAAATGAAATTAGCTGTGTACGGGATCGCCCGATATAGCGAGTACGAGTGGGTACATGTAGTGTGCTCATTAGGGTGGTACCACGGGTACATATGTTGTAAATATGACTCGTCCCTTGCGGGACGGGTCTTTTTAATTTTTGGAGGTTTTTATACTAATGGCAATCGATTATTCTACAACTCTTAATCTGCCTGAAACAGAATTCCCTATGCGTGGCAATTTGCCCCAACGTGAACCTGAATTCTTGAAATTCTGGCAAGACAACGATATTTATTGGAAAAAACATGATATGCATGCTGAAATGCCGAAATGGGTTCTTCATGATGGTCCTCCGTATGCAAATGGCAAGATCCATATGGGTACTGCTCTTAACAAAATTCTGAAAGATATCATCATTAAATACAAATATGCTCAAGGCTTTGATACTCCTTATGTTCCTGGTTGGGATACTCACGGTATGCCTATCGAACATGCTGCAATCAAAGAATTAGGCTTGGACCGTAGCCAACTTGATCCCCTGACTCTTCGTCGTAAATGCCATGAATTTGCTCTGCAATGGCTTGACGTTCAACGCGAAGACTTCAAACGTCTTGGTGTTCTTGGCGATTGGGAACATCCCTATGTAACCTTGCATCATAGCTTCGAAGCAGAACAAATTCGTGTATTTGGCACTATGGCTAAAAAAGGCTATATCTATAAAGGTAAAAAGACCGTTTATTGGTGCCCCCATTGCGAAACTGCTCTTGCTGAAGCAGAAATCGAATATGGCGAACAAAAAACTCCGACCATTTTCGTAAAAATGCCCATCGTTAAAGACAATGGCATGATGCCTGAAGCTTGCAAAGGCAAAAAAGCTTACATGGTTATTTGGACCACAACCCCTTGGACCATGCCTGCTAACGTTGCTGTATGCTTGAGCCCGACTCTTGAATATGCTTGGGTTGAATGCGAAGGCGAAGTTCTCTTCATGGCTAAAGAACTTCTCGAAGATGTAGCAAAGAGATGTCATAAAGAATTTGGCGAAGTTTATGGTATCACCATGGGTAAAGACATGGAATTCGCTGAATGTGTTCATCCGTTCCCTGAATACAACAATCGTAAGAGCCTTGTTGTTCTTGCTGACTATGTAACTACTGAAGCTGGTACTGGTTGCGTACATACCGCTCCTGGTCATGGTGATGTTGACTTTGAAACCGGCCTCAAATATAAACTGCCTATTCTTTGCCCGGTTGATAACCAAGGTAAATTAACCGCTGAAGCAGGCGAGAAATTTGAAGGTATGTTCGTATTCGACGCTAATATTCCTATTCTGAAATATTTAGCTGAAATCAACATGCTCCTTGGCAAAGAAAACATTAAGCACCAATATGCTCACTGCTGGCGTTGCAAAAACCCCATCATTTTCCGTGCTACCGCTCAATGGTTCGCATCTGTTGATGGATTCCGCGATGATACCTTAAAAGCAATTGCTAATGACGTACAATGGATTCCTTCTTGGGGCCAACAACGTATTCACAACATGGTTAGCGACCGTCACGATTGGTGCATTTCCCGTCAACGTGTTTGGGGCGTTCCTATCCCTGTATTCTATTGCGATAAATGTGGCGAACACATCATCAATGATGAAACCATCAATTCTGTAGCAGATATCTTTGCACAAGAGGGTTCTGATGCTTGGTGGGCTCGTGAAGCTGCTGAACTCCTTCCGGAAGGATTCAAATGCCCGAACTGTGGTCATGATCATTTCTCCAAAGAATCCGATATCATGGACGTATGGTTTGACTCTGGTTCTTCTCACTTTGCAGTATGTGCTCAAAGACCTGAACTTACTTGGCCTGTTGACATGTACCTCGAAGGCAGCGACCAACATCGTGGCTGGTTCCAATCCTCCATCCTGACTTCTGTTGCTGTATCTGGCAAAGCTCCTTACAAATCCGTATTGACCCATGGTTATGTAGTTGACGGCGAAGGTCGCAAGATGTCCAAATCCGTTGGTAACGTAATCATTCCTCAAGACGTTATTAAGAAATATGGCGCTGATATCATTCGTCTGTGGGCTGCTTCCTCCGACTATAAAGCAGATATCCGTCTTTCCGATAAAATCTTAAAACAACTTTCTGATGCATACCGTAAGATTCGTAACACCATGCGTTACATCCTTTCCAACACCAATGATTTCGATTATGAAAAGGATGCTGTATCCTATGACGAAATGCTTGAATTGGATAAATGGGCTCTTATGCATCTCCAACTCTTGAAGAAGGAAGTTACCGCTGCTTATGAAGCATATGATTTCCATGTTCTCTATCATGCAATTCATAACTTCTGCTCCGTAGAAATGTCCTCCTTCTACATGGATATCCTGAAAGACCGTCTCTATGCTTATAAAGCTGATAGCAAAGAACGTCGTAGTGCTCAAACTGCTATGTACGAAATCCTCTGCGATTTGGTTGTAATGCTTACTCCTGTTCTCTCCTTCACTATGGAAGAAGTATGGCAATTCATGAAGAAACCTGCTAACGCACCGATTTCTTGCCAAATGCTTCCTTGGACTGCAGTTAAAGAAGAATATTTGGATGAAGCTCTTGAAGCTAAGTTCGAAAACTTTATGGCAGTTCGCAGCGAAGTAAACAAGGTTCTGGAAGTTGCTCGTCGCGACAAAGTTATTGGCAACTCCTTGGATGCAAGCGTAGAACTTTATGCAACTGGCGAAGCTCTGGAAATTCTCCAATCCGTTGGCGAAGACCTGAAGACCTTCCTCATTGTTTCTCAAGCTAAGCTTGTTGAAGGTACCTCTGAAGAAGCTACCGCAACTGCTCGCGAAGATTTGAAGGTTGCTGTAAAAGCAGCTGCTGGTCAAAAATGTGAACGTTGCTGGATCTTCAGCGAAGAAGTTGGCAAGGATGCTGAACATCCGACTCTTTGCCCGCGTTGCGCTGCTGCATTGAAATAATTATATATTAATATAAAAACCTTATGAAAAAAGAGCTTTCTCTGTTGAGAAGGCTCTTTTTTATCGTTGAGATTTATGATACAATACATCATTATACAAGTTTTGGAGGTGAACTTACATCTTCTCCTGTAGCAGGGGATGTAAAAGTTTTGGAATATCTTATAAATAGTATTAATGTAATTATCATTATTTTACTAGTAGCTATGAATGGCTTTTTCGTAGCATCTGAGTTTTCAATCGTAAAAATTAGACCTTCTCGTTTGGATACGTTGATTAAAGAAGGTAATTCTCGCGCAAAATATGCTAAAGAAGTTACTGAACAATTGGATGCTTATCTTTCTGTAACTCAGTTAGGTATTACTTTAGCTTCACTTGGTCTTGGCTGGATTGGTGAGCCAACAGTTATCAAACTCTTGGCACCCTTGTTCAAGATGATGAATATGCCGGAGAATCTTGAGCACACCATAGGCTTTTTAGTTGGTTTCTCTGTAATCACTGCGATGCATATTGTATGTGGTGAATTGGTACCTAAATCTCTATCAATTCAGAAAACAGAGTCCATAGTACTTTTTGTAGCATGGCCGTTAATTATGTTCCATAAGCTGATGTATCCTGCTGTTTGGTTTATGAACCACGTAGCTAATTGGATTCTTGGACTTATTGGTATTGAGGTAGCTACTGAATCTGAAGAGGCTCACAACGAAGAAGAAATTCGCCTGCTCATGGAAGAAAGCCATAAGCATGGTTATATAGATAAAACAGAGTTAACATATCTTGATAATGTTTTCGATTTCTCTGATCGTAAAGCGGGGGATATCATGGTTCCTCGTACTGATATGGTTTGCTTGTATTTGGAAGATTCCTTTCAAGAAAACATGCAAAAAATCAGAGAAGAGAAATTGACTCGTTATCCGGTGTGCAAAGAAGACAAGGACCATATAGTAGGTTTTCTTCATATCAAGGACGTGCTCAATGCCTTGGCGCTAGAAAAAGAACCTGACCTTGCTAAGCTTACTCGTAAGGTTCTATTTGTTCCTGAAACTCTCCCAGTAGCAAAGCTTTTGAGAACACTGCAAAAGAATCGTGCTCAATTAGCTATTTTGCTTGACGAATTTGGTGGTACCCAAGGCATGGTAACCATAGAAGATATTTTAGAAGAACTCGTTGGTGAAATTCAGGACGAATTTGATGAGGAAAGACCAGAGGTTGAAGACAAGGGTAATAAAATTTACTCTGTTGATGGCAAGATGCTCATCGAAGATGTTAATGAAACCTTTGAGCTTGACCTTAACCCTGAAGAATACGATACTATCGGCGGTTGGTTATATAACGAGGTAGATTTACCAGCAAGAGTTGGCAAGACTGTTGAAACCGATGCAGCTATTTTTACTATTGAAGAAATAGATTCTATGCGCATTGACCGTGTGGGCATCAAGCTTATTCATGAACCAGCCAATATTCATGAAGAAATTAAAGAAGATCATCTTGAAGACTAAATAAAAAATCCGCTTCACTTTTGTGAGGCGGATTTTTGTAGTTTATATTGGATTACATATCGCGGAAGTGAGTACCGATAATGCTGCCTTTCATGAATTGCAGCGCAACGTCAGGGAAGGATGCATAACTGAGTACTTCTTCCATGGAAGCATTGACAAAGCCTTCTTCAGCCAATTTTTCTTTAATAGTTTGGAGTTGAGGAGGAATGTCATCTGCTGGACGATGGTCAATAGTAGGTGCATCACCAATAGCCAGTTTTCTAACTTCAGGATCGATGGGGCCTGGAGTTTTGCCGTATTTGCCAAGAATGAGGCTCTTAACTTCACGAGGAATCATCTTATAACGACCGATTGCAACGTTAAGAACTGCCATGGAAGCTACGATTTGGCTCATAGGAGTTACCAATGGAGGATAGCCGAGTTGCGCACGAACGATGGGCATTTCTTCCAAAAGTTGGGGATATTTTTCCGCAACGCCCATTTCACGCATTTGGTTCAACAGGTTGGAAAGCATACCACCAGGGATTTGGAAGGACAGAACCTTCGGGTCGATATTGATGCTATTGTTCAGGTTGA
>JAKSOJ010000040.1 GCA_024405645.1 Phascolarctobacterium sp.
CATCTTTTACGTCTAATCCCAATCTCTGGGAGGATAGATAGTTGCCGGTTAGGTACACCAGCGAGTTTTCGCTGGTGTTTTTCTTTTGCTAAATAAAGAAGCCTACGCTTGCGCGTAGGCTTTTTGCTACTGAAATAATGATTAAATAATATTCTTTACGTCTATATTTAGTTCGACGCCCATAGTTTTCTTAAACCAAGATTTATGGTCATATAGTTCATGTAACTCTATTGATGGAACTCCCGGGGAAGTTATCGTAAGTGATGCATTTTTCTTTTGAATCTCTGGTATGATGTTTTGAATTTGCTTTGTATTTGTAAAATCCAAACTTTCTGCAAGAGCCAAAAGAACGGCTAATTTTGTTACAACCTTCCAATTACTTACCGTTAACATTTTTTTGTAGAAACGATCTCGGAAGTAATTTTTAGAATGACCATGATGCCAACCTGCGATAACAGAAACCATAAATTGTTCTTTATGGCTTATACCAAATAGTTTAGCGTTTTGAATTACATATGCAGAATGTCTTGCATGACTATAATAATTTATGCCAATTCCTATATCGTGAAGTAGTGATGCAGTTTCTAAAAGCTTGCGATAGTTACTTCTTAAACCATGTATATCCTTCCATGCATCAAACATAGTCAAGGCCAGTCTGGTTACATGACGTGCATGTGCTTTGTCTGGCTCGTACAGACTGAGCATGTTTTCTGTACTCTCTTGAAGAATATCAGGGATGATGGTTGGCATATTATTTTCTTGTGTGTAGTGGTTGAAGAATAAACCTTCACGAAGACCACAGCCAGAGGTAACCATCTTTTTAGCGCCAGTTGCTTCAAAAAGAGCTTTAATAATGCAAATACCAGCTAAAATGATGTCACTACGTTCAGATCCTAGACCAGAAATTTTCTTTCTTTGATCAAGATTAGTAACAATCATCTTGTCAAAGAATTTTTCGTAGGTGCTTAGATTGTATGTATAATTGTGAAGCTTAGTTGCTGGATATTTTCTAGCTCGTTGAATAATTTTCGCAACAGCACGACCAGTACCGCCTACTGCAACTAGTGGTAAATTGTTTTGTTTTAGCCAAGGGTATTGCGCCAATTTACTTTTGATAAATTTATTAACTTCCTCATAAATAGCGGGAGACATAGAATCCTTTGTGCCAAACCTATCAGTCATATTTACAGCACCGATGGGTAAGGAAACGGATTCCACTAACTTGCGATTTTTGAAGAAGATGATTTCTGTAGAACCACCGCCCAAGTCGAAAATTACGCCACTTTTTACGCTTAAAGTATTTATAACACCAAGATAAGAAAGGTAAGCCTCTTCCTTGCCGCTAATGATATCCAGTTCGATGCCAGTTTCATTAAAAACTCTGGCAACAAGTTCTTTGCCATTTGCAGAATTACGAATTGCTGCAGTAGCAACACCAATAATTTTATTTACCTTATAAACATTGCACATGTAGGCAAAGTTTTTTATTGTCTCGATTAACGAAGTCGCTGCTTCTTCTGTTAGATTGTTGGAGTTATCTACTTTATGTCCAAGACGCAAGGATTCTTTTTGGTTAAAGAACATCTTATAACCGCTATTTTTATAAATATCGGAAATTACCAAACGTGCAGAGTTCGAACCAATATCGATAATTGCTATTCTTTGCATAATCTACCTCTGTATTTTCCTTCTAAATGATAGGCTGGGGTGTGCCAATAAGAAACAAAAAATCCAATACTAAATTATAACGCTATATACTTCTAAATGTTGGAAGGTTTTTCCTGCTAGAAAATAAATTTTTACTAATTTTTTACAGGGAATTTACAAGTAATTTTATTATAATGTACAATGTAAGCAGGAAAACTTGCTTTTTAAAAAGAATATTAACAGGTAATAGTTTTAGGTTTTTTCGAAAATATTTATGGAGGTACGGTTTGCAATGAAAAGAAAAACTTATACAACCCTAGCCACCATTCATTTGGGTTCCGAAACTCTGAAAATGGATATTGTCGAGTATCGCAACCTTGATAAATTGAAAGTTATTGAGCGTTTATCCAGACGCATACGCTTAGGTGAGGCTACTTTTAAAAACAAAATAATCCCTTTCCATCTTGCTAATGAGATTTGTGAGATTTTAGAGGGCTTCAAACGATTAATGATTGAATACGGGGTGGAGGAGTACGCTCTGCAAGCAACAACAGCTGTGCGTGAAGCTTCCAATCAGGTATTCTTGTTAGACCAAATCTATAATCGTACTGGACTAAAGGTCGATGTAATCGATATGCCCCAGGAGGTATTTACTAAATACTGTGCCGTTCGTCATACCTTGCGTGCAAACAAGGTTGTAGATCCTCGTGAATCCATATTGATGATGGATATCTCTTCTGGTGGTTTGGGTATAACTTTAGTAGATGACGATAAAATTAAGTTCCAGGAGAACTTTCACATTGGTATTATCCGCATTAAAGAAAGTTTTGGTAGAGTTCGTGCTGAAAGCATACATTTCAATAGAGCGCTAACTGAGTTTCTTTCTTCTACCATCGGACCTGTGCGTTTACAATTGCAGGACCAAAAGGTAAATCATCTGATTCTTACTGGTACAGAAACTGAATTAGTCTTGAAAATTCTCAATTTAGACGAAAATCAGCGCATTCATCGCATAAAAGCTGCCGTATTCCACGAATACTACAACAAGATTGTTCGCATGAACGAGGCACAAATCATGTCTACCTTTGGTCTATCGGAAAATAGTGCCGAAATAGTTTTGCCAACATTCATCATTTATGAGCAATTGTTGTCCTTGGTTCCAGCGGGTGATATCATTATCACTAACGATAGCTATATCGAGGGTATGCAGCTTTTGCATATTGGACCAAAAACCAATGAAAGTGTACGCCGTAGCCTTGAACAGGAAAAAATGAGTTTAATTCATTGTATTGGCGAACGCTATTTATATGATAAGAAGCATGTACAGCAGGTTGAACGTCTGTCCATGATCATTTTTGATAAAATCGCTAAGGGTTATGGCATGGGGGAGAGAGAAAGGATTCTCTTACGTGCAGCTTGCCTTTTGCATGACATTGGTAAATTTGTCTCTATGCGTAGCCATTCCAAGCATACATATCAGTTGATTATGTCTACGGACGTAATTGGCTTTTCTGAGGAAGACAAAACAATTATTGCACTTACCGCATATTATCACGCAAATATTTTGATTGATGATACCAAGAAGGATGCTCCGCCTATGAAGAAAGAGTTAATTCCTGTGGTAGCGAAACTGGCAGCAATTTTACGCCTTGCAGATGCTTTAGATCGTAGCTACAGCCAAAAGGTTCGTTCCTGCGAGGTTGCCTTACGTAACGGCGAACTGCATGTTTCTGCAGAAAGTAAAGTCGATATGGCTTTGGAAATTTGGACTTTTGAAGATAAGGCGGCATTCTTTGAACAAGTTTATGGTATAACACCGATTTTAGAGAGAGTAGGTAAATAATGAAAAGTAATCCTTTAGCAAAACCTGAATATTTCTATAATCGTGAACTTAGTTGGTTGAAATTTAACCTGCGTGTTCTCAAGGAATCAATGGTTAACAGCACTCCACTTTTAGAAAGATTAAAATTTATTGCTATTACAGCGTCTAACATGGATGAATTTTTTATGGTTCGTGTAGCTGGTTTAGCAAATGCTTATGATGAAGGCGACAAAAAGCGCGATTTAGCTGGCATGACAGCCAAAGAACAACTTTTGGCTGTTAGTGAGGCTGCTCACGAACAGGTTAAAACGCAAATGAAGTATCTGTCCAGCCTGATGCAAGAGATGGATGAAGTTGGTTTACATTTTCGCCGAGTTAGCGAATTAACCGACGAAGGTAAGGAATGGATAGAAAATTATTTCCGTGAAACCGTTTATCCAGTACTTACTCCTATGGCTATTGATGCTTCCAGACCCTTCCCATTCATTTCTAATAAAACTCAAAATCTTGCTATTGAAATGATTAATAATGATGGTGAGCGTACCATGGGCCTTGTTCAGGTTCCTGGCGTTCTAGACCGCATTATGGAGATTCCTGTAGAGGAAAAGCGTACCTTCGTGTTCTTGGAAGATATCATTGCAAGTTATTGCCAAGAAATCTTTAAGGGCTGTAAAATTCTGGATATGGTAACCTTCCGTGTTACCCGTGACTCCGATTTTGAGGTTGAAGAGGACGAAGCAGTCGATCTTTTGAAGGAAATGGAAAAATCCCTGCGTAAAAGAAAACGCGGTGCAGTTGTTAGATTGGAAATCTTCAAAAACAATAATACACGTATCAAAGAATTCTTGGAAGAAAATCTGGACGTTTCCGACATGGAGGTCTATGAAATTAATGGACCTTTGGATTCTACCTGCTTCTTTAAATTTGCTAGTTTGCCTGGTATGTGGCCCTATCTCTATGAGCCCTTTGTTCCGCAAAGACCGGCAGAACTTTTGGAGAGCGATTTTGATATTTTTGCAGCTATTCGCCGCAAGGATATTCTGCTTCATCATCCGTACGAAAGCTTTGATACAGTTGTAAAATTTGTTAGCGATGCTGCGGATGATCCTAATGTTTTGGCTATCAAGCAAACTCTTTACCGTGTGTCTGGTAATTCTCCCATCGTTGCTGCCTTGGCACGTGCTGCAGAAAATGGTAAGCAAGTAACAGTATTGGTAGAGCTTAAGGCACGTTTTGACGAAGAAAACAATATTGTTTGGGCTCGCCGTCTTGAAAAAGCAGGCTGCCATGTAATTTATGGTTTAGTTGGCTTAAAAACACATGCGAAAATTATTTTAGTTGTGCGCAAGGAAGATAATGGTATTCGTCGCTATCTCCACCTTGGCACAGGTAACTATAACGATAGTACCGCTAAGCTTTATACTGATATGGGTCTTATGACCTGTAATGACGCTTTTGGTGCAGATGCGTCTGCTTTCTTTAACCTGCTATCTGGCTATAGCGACCCACCTGTTTGGAATAAATTAACCATGGCTCCATTAGGTCTTAGAGAAAAGATTTATTCTCTTGTGGATAATGAAATTGCTATTGCCAAAGAAGGTCGAGAGGCACATATCATAGCTAAAATGAATTCTCTCATCGATCCAGGTGTTATTCAAAAGCTTTACGAAGCTTCTATAGCTGGTGTACATATTGAGCTTATCGTTCGCGGTATTTGTGGCGTAAAGGTTGGTATTCCTGAAATTAGTGAGAATATTACTGTACGAAGCATCGTTGGTCGCCAATTGGAGCACAGCCGCATTTTCTGGTTCAATAATGATGGTGATCCTGCTCTCTATCTCTCTAGTGCTGACTGGATGCCTCGTAACCTTAACGACCGTGTAGAACTGTTCTTCCCTGTAGAAAGCGAAGAGCATATTACTCGTATTAAAGATATCTTAGACCTCTATTTGCGTGATAATGTAGGTGCCCATATGATGCAATCCAATGGTACCTATCGTCGTGTACGCAACAAAGCAGAGGATACTAGTGCTCAATGCATTCTCTATGAAATGGCACAGCTCAGTTCCATCAAGGAAAAGGTTTCTATGGAGCAACGTTTGCAACCTATGACTAGCCGTAGATAAAATTTAATTATTAGATAATTGCAAAAAAATTTGCCGTCAGTTGTAAAGCTGGCGGCATTTTTTTACAAAAGGTGGTAAAATAGAACTATCTTTATTTTAGCGGAATTTTAGATACCAAGAATATAAATTTCTAATCTAAAGTTTTGGTAGAGGGGTCTAATTCATAGTGAAATATAATCGTTCCGAGTTATTATTGATTATAGTTTGTACATTTATGATATTTTGTAGTGTAGGTATGGCTACCGCTACATTTTCTATTTATTTACCGTATTTTATTAAGTTTCATGGCTTCAGCAACACTCAAACATCTTTCTTAGTATCCTTAAGAACTATTTCTTCTTTCTTATGCATGTTTGCAGTAACTAGATATTTTAAAATGTTTAGTTTGAGAGTGGGCATGAGTGCCGCTATGGTTGGTTGCGCAAGTAGCTTTTTAATTATGGCGTTCTTTTCTAATTATTATTTGAATTGCCTAGCCGTAGCTATGATGGGTGGTACCTATACCTTTGCTAGTATGTATCCCTTGACAATTATCATGACACGTTGGTTTGGTGATAGAAGTGGCGTTCCTTTGAGTATTAGTTCCTCTGGCTCTGGTGTCGCTGCAATTCTTATGCCAACCTTAGTAACATATATTATAGACAATTACAGCCTGACGGCAGCCTTTTGCATGGATGCAGCGATGTCTTTGACAAGTGCAGCGCTTTTGTATTTGATTGTTAGGGATGCTCCTGGTGAGGAAGGTAGCAAGGAAAGCACTCAAAAAGCTGCTGCAAAGGTTGCTCATAAATATAGGGAAATTCCGTCCAAACATTTTTTGCTCTTTATGTTGGCAGTAACATTTAATGGATCTCTGACACTAGCTGGTTGGGGTCATTTTGCTGTTTTGTTTAAAACCTCGGGCTATACCAATATGCAGGTTGCATTTGCCCTATCTCTTGGAGGCATAATGCTTACCTTGAGTAAATTCTTTTATGGTTTTATCACAGATAAAATTCATACATTCAAATCCAATTTTCTTTTTTGCTCTTTAATCAATCTTGGCTTTCTAATGTCTGCTTTACTTCCTTTAGGCTATGTATGGATACCAAATGTAATGTCCGTATTGGTATGTTTGGGCTGCCCTATTTGTACTATTGGTATTGCGATTTGGGCCAAGGAGGTTTCTTCTCCTCAAGCATTTCCGGAGAACCTTCGTAAATTGCAAACCTGTCATCAATTGGGTGGATTAATTTTTGCAAGCGTTCCTGGTATTCTGGCCGATTTAACTGGTAGTTATATTCCAAGTTATATAATTTTCTTTATTTTAGGTATGACTAGTTTTGTAATAATTCAAGGTATATATATTAAAAACAGAATTTTTGATATATATGAATAATATTTATTTCTTTTGGTGAGAATATGATTAGAAAATTAGACAAATTAAAAGAATATCTACAGTCTTTGGAATCCTGCGCCATTGCTTTCAGTGGAGGTGTCGATTCAACTCTATTGCTTGCAGTTGCTAAGGAAGTTTTGGGGGATAAGTGTATTGCTATCACAATTAGCTCATCTTTGATCCCAGGGGCAGAATTAAAAGAAGCAAAAGCTTTTTGTGAAAAGTTAGGTGTTAAGCATTTTGTTTTAGAGGTAGATGAACTTGCGACACCTGGCTTTAAGGAAAATCCTCCAGACCGTTGTTATATCTGCAAGCATGGTATCTTCTCTAAAATTATCGCAAAGGCTCAATGCGAAGGTATGAACTACGTATGCGAAGGATCAAATGTAGATGATGAAGGCGATTATAGGCCTGGAATGAGGGCAATTGCTGAGCTAGGGGTAATGAGCCCCCTGCGTACTGTTCGTTTAACTAAGGCTGAAATACGCGCTTTGAGCAGGATGTATGATTTACCTACATGGAAAAAACCATCCTATGCTTGTTTGGCTTCTCGCATTCCGTATGGAGAAATTATTACCCGGGAAAAGTTGAAGATGATTGAGGAGGCAGAGCAATATTTACATGAACTTGGCTTTGAACAGATTCGTGTGCGTGTTCATGGAGACTTGGCTCGCTTGGAATTAACTGAAGAAGATTATGAGAAGATTTATGATAAAGCGTTGCGAAATCAAATTTCTGCTCATCTTAAAAAGTTTGGTTTTTCTTTTGTTTCTGTTGATTTAATGCCTTACAAAACTGGGAATATGAATTCAATGTTATCCAAGTAGGTTTAAAGGACTGATTAAATTTACATTAGAATTAAAAAAATTCTAATTCTAGAAAATTTGTAAACTTGTGCTACATTGCCTAAAAATATTGGTAATGTAGCACTTTTTTTGTTATTTTAACTGTGACTATCGAGTCAATGTATGAATTTGTTCAAAATTGTAAAAATTAATGAATTTAGCTTATAAAAGACGCTTTTTTAATTAAACGATTAAATTCTGATTTTTATTGCCTGGTCATAATATCAATGTTATAATTTGCACATAATTTATGACGGAGGTACTGTCTAATGAAAACTTTTGCATTGACTTTGAATTTTAACTGCAATTATGGATATATCGTTTATGACCTGCAAAATAAAAAAGCAAGCGTAATGCTGGCTGCTCAAGATGCTAAAGCTAAAATCGAGGAATATTTGAAAAAACCTGTAACCATGGATATTGCACTTGGTGAAACTATCCGTGATTTCAAAACCGTTACTGTTAATCCTCTGGAAAATGTTGAGGCATTCAAAGCTGCTATGACTCGTCTTTGGAATTCTACTGGTGTTCGTGTAGAATGGAGCATGCCTCCGGGAATTGCTGAACATCTCCTTGATTCTTATACTGGTGGTGGGTTGTCTGCTCTTAAAGCGTAAGAATTCTTAAAAACGCGAGATATTTGGTTTATACTTTGTCGCATTCCAAAAGGCCTTAGGTCCGTACGTTTTAGTACTGTCCCTAAGGCCTTTTTCTCATGCTTCGCGTCTAAACACAAATCTTTCGCGTTTTGGGTATGTTGGTGTAAAAATGTGGATTTTATTGCAGTAGCTCTTTTTATGTTTTGTCATTAATAATTTATAATTTAAAATTCGGAATTGAGTTTTTCCTTGGTTTCTAGTATAATCTTTATGTCTATATGGCTCCGTAGCACAGCTGGATAGTGCAGCACTCTCCTAAAGTGATGATCGTGGGTTCGAATCCCGCCGGGGTCACCAT
>JAKSOJ010000041.1 GCA_024405645.1 Phascolarctobacterium sp.
CGTTCTAGGGAAGACTGGCATTTTAAACGTGGCGAAGTTAAGATGCTTGCCTTCGTTGCAGAAATGCTTTCTATGTATTTAATGAAGGAACGCAACATGCAACGTGAATTAAGGCATAAGGTTAGAGAAGAAAAATACCATAGTGCTTTAGCACATAATTCCGAATATACAATCGTGGCGGATCTTTCTGCTGATATAATCATTAAAGATGTTCTTGATAATAAAAATCATAGCATTCTTTCTGATATGAAACTAGTTGCTCCGTGCTCCTATAACGAGGCTAATAGACGTTTTCTAACGATGCATGACGTAAGGGTGCTAACGCCTTCTGGTGAGCAATTCTTTACTCGTGAAGGACTTCTCAACATGTTTGAGCAGGGCGTCCATTATACGTCCGTTGAGTATTATATGCCTCAATTTGATACTTACTACCGCGTAGTTCCTCTTATGGGTACTGATCCGGAAACAGGACATGTGGTAGCTCACATTTTCGGCTATAACATTACTTCCGAGGTAGAAGAGGAGAAGCGCCAGCGTCAAGTTGTAGAAGAAGCCTTAAAGCAGGCTGAACACGCTAATGCTGCTAAGACTGAATTCTTAAGTAATATGTCCCATGATATTCGTACTCCTATGAACGCGATTATTGGCTTTACAACTTTGGCTGCCAATACAATCGAGGATAGGGCTAAGGTTCTAGAATATCTTGCGAAAATAAAATCCTCTAGCAATCATTTGCTGTCTTTAATCAATGATATTCTGGATATGAGTCGTATCGAGTCTGGTAAGATGACCATTGAAGAGACAGAAATCCATATGCCAACCTTTGTTAACGAATTGAAAAATATCGTACAAGGGGAGGCCGATGTTAAAGGTCTGAACTTTGTTGTTAATTGCGAAAGCATTAAGCATCATCTTGTTATGACGGATAAATTGCGTCTAGACCAAGTGTTCTTAAATTGCTTGAGCAACGCCGTAAAATTTACTCCTAGAGGCGGAACCATTACTTTCTCCGTGGAAGAGTTACCTTGTAAGCAGGCAGGCTGCGCTCAATATGAGTTCCGCATTCAAGATACTGGTATTGGTATGAAGCCTGAGTTTAAGGAGCATATCTTTGAACCCTTTGAAAGGGAACGTAATTCCACCGTAAGTGGTATTCAGGGTACTGGTCTTGGCATGAGCATTGTAAAGCGCATTGTTGACATGCTAGGAGGAACTGTTGTCTGCGATAGTGAACAGGGTAAGGGTTCCTTGTTTACCATTAGCTTGCAATTTAAAGTGGCCGATAATACAGAGCAGGCTAGCGAAAATCATAACGCTAATTATAATATTGATGAAGCAACCTTAGAAGGTTTGAATATTCTAGTAGTTGAAGATAATGATTTGAATAGGGAAATTGCTGAAGTAATCATAGGTGAAATGGGAGCAAACATTTATACAGCTGCAGATGGTCATATTGCTGTACAAATGATTGAAAAGGCTCCTCCTCATACCTACGATGTAGTGCTTATGGATATTCAGATGCCAGTAATGAATGGTATAGAGGCCACTCGTGCTATCCGTAAGCTAGAGGATAAGGAAAAAGCAAGCATTCCCGTTATTGCCATGACTGCAAATGCCTTTAGTGAAGATAGAAGAGAGGCTTTGAATGCTGGCATGCAAGAATTTGTTACTAAACCTATTCAGATTGATAGAATTGTTCATGCAATCTATGAGGTTCTGAAATAAACACGAGCTTATAAAAAGTTTTAACGGAAGAGAGCAGCTCATATGAAGTTTAATACTGAAAAATTAAAAAACTTAATAATGAGTGTATTAGTTATCTGTTGTTGGCTAATAGTTGCTGTGCCAAGTTGTCTGGCCGAGCAAGAAAAATTCCCTGAAAGGACCGTTAAGGTTGGCTTTAACGAATACCCTGGCTATAACGAAATAGCCTTTGATGGTACGAGAACTGGCTATGGTTATGAATTCCTGAGAATGATTGCACCATATGCCAATTTAAAGTATATCTATGCTAACTATGATAAGTCTTGGTCGGATGTTATGGAAATGCTGTCCGATGGTAAGGTTGATATAGTGACCGGTGTGCGTAAGCCCGTAGGTCGCGATAGCAAATATGCTTATAATAACTATGGTATTGGCACAAGCTTTGCCTTGCTTTTGACAGACTACATGCAGACCGATTTTCGTCCTGGTGATGTTGAGTCCTACAAGGATTTGCATGTTGGCATGCTCAAAAACAGTAGTGTTAATGAGAGCTTTGCTAGCTTTGCCGCTAAAAACAATATTGAATATACTGCTCGTTACTATGATTCCTTGGAGATTATGCACAGGGATCTGCGTGATGGTAGCTTGAACGCCATTGTTACCACGGACGCTAGAACCTTGTACAATTTTGAGGTCGTATTAGAGCGTTTTGATAGTGCTCCATATTATGCTGTAACCAAACAGAGCGATATTGACCTCATGAAGAGAATCAACTACGCCATTGCTAAATTGGACGTTGACCAACCAAACTGGCGTAGCCAACTGAACCAAGAGCATTTCGTTAATTTGCGTAATAATGATGTAAAGTTAAACTTTGACGAGAGAGTTTATTTAACGGAATTACAAAAAAATAATCAACCGATCAAGATTTTAATTAATCCTGACCGTGCGCCCTACGCTTCCATCAACAAAAATGGTGAGTTTGAAGGCATTTTCTTGGATTTGTTAAGACAAGCAGCTGAGCAATGCGACTTCAAATATGTGCTGATTCCTACAAAATCCACAGAGGATTACAACAAAGCTACAACCTTGGGCTTGGCAGATATTGTTTTCGACAGTCCATCCACCCTTTATGACTCCGAAATTAAGGGTTACAACGTAACTACTTCCTATTACGATGGTAATTTTGCGGAGATTTATCGTAAGGGCGAGAGTAAGTTTAAAACCGTAGCCGTAAAAGCTGGCGCAAGAAACATGAACTCTGTTTATGCGGCAATGTACGGCGATAAAGAAATTATCGAATATCCCTCCATTGATGCTTGTATTGAAGCTGTAAAAAATGGTAAGGCAGATTGCTGCTACATGTATATTTACACTGCTGCGCATTATGTAACTGCCGACGTCAAGGGTACCTTGACTTACGAACCTGTACGTGGTCATTATACTAAATTCCGTATTGCTGTTAAGCAAGGAGCCAACCCTTTGCTTTATTCTATAATGAATAAGTTCGCTAACTCCGTTACGGATGATACCATGCGTTCTTTGATTGCCAGACATAGGGTGGACGAGGAGCAATCCTTTACTACTTACGTTTATCGTAACCCCGTCGGTTTTGTTATTGGTGCTCTGGCAATAATCTTCCTTATTGTCGGTGGCATTGGTTACATGCAATGGAAGAGACGTGTTGTTGAACAAAAGAAGGAAGCAGAAATTCGTCGCGTAAAAGATATGATGGACGAAATGACTGCAAGCTTCCCAATGGGTATTTTTTCCTATACCTTCGATGATTTTAAAATTCTTCTGTCCAACGAAGAGGCTAGGCGTTTGTTGTCTACCGATTTTACCGAAGGCACTCAATTAACAGCGAAAACAATTACCCAAAATATTTTCCCAGAAGATATTCCCAATGTTTTAAATCAGGCTAGCAATTTAAAAAATATTGGCGATCAGATTGACTATAACTTTAGAGTTAGATTAAATGATGGTTCCTATGCTGATGTTTTGGCTACTACTAAGCTACAAGCCTTCGAAGATGGTACAAAATACATCATTACTGGTATGAAGGATAATACGGAGCAGATTAGAACCAACAGACAATTACTACAAGAAAGAGCGACCTTCCGTGATTCTCTTTTGAGTAATGCTCGTTATACCTTCAACTTTGATGTCGACGATGGCTATATTAGAGAGGACATTATTACAGACGAGGGGATTAGTCTGCTTAGAATGCTCGGCTTGCAGATTCCTGTAAAATTCGATGAATTTGGCGAGAAAGCAGTAAAAGATCTTGGTATTGTGTTTGAAAAGAAAGAATTTGAAAATGTTCTTTCCTGCCAAGCTTTAAAAAGATTCTATGCTGCTGGCTATAAGGCAGAAGCTCCAGAATACTATTTGTCTAAAGTGGATAAATACGCGCGTACCCAATGCTTCCTGTATGAAGATTTGGATACAGGTCATCTGATGGCAACCTTATTCAGCTACGATATTACAGAATCTGTTAAGGAAGAAAAGGCGAAACGTGATTTGTTGAAGGAATCCATGGCTGCAACAGATAGAGCTAATGCTGCTAAGACAGAATTCTTGAGCCAAATGTCCCATGATATTCGTACTCCTATGAATGCGATTATCGGCATGACTGCTATTGCTGCTACGCATATGGACGATAGAGCGCGTCTTGAAGATTGCTTGAACAAGATTGATACCTCATCTAAGCATTTGCTGGGCCTTATCAACGAAGTTCTGGATATGTCCAAGATTGAAGCAGGCAAGGTTAGTCTTGTTAATGAAGTTTTTGATCTAACTCAATTAGTTGATAGCTTGCTGGTTATGACCAAGGTGCAGCTGAACGCAAAGGGTCATAAGCTCATTACTAATATTGATGGCATCGAGCACAAAAAGGTTATTGGTGACAAGGATAGACTTCAGCAGGTATTCATGAACCTCATGACCAATGCTATTAAGTACACTCCCGATGGTGGCGAGATTAAATTTACCATTTTTGAGAAGCCTACTGGTAGACATAGTTATGCGTGCTATGAATGTGTTTTTGAGGATAATGGCATTGGCATGACTCCTGAGTTCCTAGAGAAAATTTTCGAACCCTTTGCGCGTGCCGAGGATAGCAGAACCTCGAAAATTCAGGGTACTGGCTTGGGCATGCCTATAGCTAAGAGTATCGTAAATATGATGAACGGTACTATCGAAGTTGAGAGTACGTTAAATGTTGGTAGTAAATTTACAGTTGTAGTTTATCTGGAAATTCCTGAGGAAGCTACTGAACTTGAGGAGCCAGTTCAAGAGACAACCCTCGATAATTTGGATGCGCTGGATTATTCTCATAAACGTGCGCTTGTTGTCGAAGATAACGAAATAAATGCAGAAATTCTAGGCGAAATTCTTTCCATGACTGGCATGCAGATTGAATATGCTACCGATGGTAAAGAGGCTGTAGAAAAGATGCAGGAAGTAGAAAATAACTACTACGATATCATTTTCATGGATATTCAAATGCCAGAGATGAATGGTTATGATGCTACAAGAGCTATTCGTAAGCTTCCTGCAGCATATTATAAAGAGGTTCCTATTATTGCCATGACTGCAAATGCCTTCTCTGAAGATGTGCAGATGTCAAGTAGTGCTGGTATGAATGAGCATATCTCTAAACCGGTTGATATTGCTAAGCTCATAGAATGCTTGAAAAAGTGGCTATGATATGAGAATTGTTACTAGTTGTGAATTCTTTGTGAAATCGACGATTGTCTATTGAGAAAAGATTTTTCATAGTTTATAATTTTTTGTGTTATTTTGGAGTGAAAGAGGAACCCAATGAACATTAAGGAATTTTACGAAATTACCGGGAGTAATTACCAAGAAGCTGTATCTCGTATGATGAACGATGCGTTTGTAAAACGTTTTGCCTTAAAATTTGTTAATGATAAATCTTTTGCAGATTTGGAGGCTAACCTGGAAGCAAACAATACAGAAAACGCTTTTCGTGCAGCACATACTCTCAAAGGGGTTTGTATGAACTTGGCTTTCACAAAGCTTGGTAAGGTTTCTAGTGACATTACGGAAATGCTCCGTGGTGGCGATTTGGCTGCTGCTAAAGCTTATTTTCCTGTTGTCAAAGAAGCATACCAAATTGTTATTGAGAAATTACAACAGGTTGCCTAATATTTAACTCATAAATGGTTTTTAAGGAAGATTTTATATATGAGTGACATTAGTTTACAAATGGCTAAGAATAGTCTTGGCTCATATGATTTAATTTGCGTGTGGGATATTTCTTTTGCAGATAATACTGTTCGTATAGTAAAAGATAATCTTCAACCGAAGCTTGAAGGTCTGAACGCAGAATACACCTCTATGGTAGATTGGTTGGCGGAAAATTTTATCTTCTCAGAAGATAGACATGTTTTCAAGGCGAATCTGGCCATAGATGTATTGAAGAATTTGAAAAAGGACTACTATTTTTCTATCAGAACTCAGTTCCCCGATGGCAGAATTAGACAGTTTATTTATTTGCTCTGTCCTTCTGATATTGAGAACGATAATCATGTTGTGTTTTCCATATTTGATTTGGAAAATGACAGCAAAGACATTAAGACTGAAGATGTTAATACAGTAGCTCCTCCTAAAAGTTCCTTTAAACAAACCGAACTTACTGGTACATCCTTTAAATATGTAACCATCTTTGGCTGCATAGGTTTGCTGGCTGCGTTTTTAGGTGTATTTAACATCATTCCACACATTCTTTCTGTTCTTGTTTTAGTAGTATGTGCGATATTGATGTATATCTGCGCGAAGAGTGTTGCTAACGTATATGCTAAGGCGGAAAAATATCTTTACCAACGTCACGATGCTGCAGTAGTAGCTTCTGCTCAATCCTTGAGCAAGGTTATTAATACCGAAAAAGAGCTGGATAGATCTAGACTGGTATTTATGTCCTGTATTTCTCGTGATGTTAGAACTCCGCTGAATACCATCGTTGGCTTGACAGCCTTGGCTTTAAAGAAAATTGAAAATCGTAACTATGTAGAAGATTGCTTGAATAAAATTTCTCACGAGAATACCGAGCTTGTTAATCTCATCGATAATATCGTAGATATCAGTGAGGCTGAGTCTGGTAAGGTTCGCTTGAGCCATTCTACCTTCTCCTTAAGTGAGCTTGTTAACGAAATTACTGATTCTGTTGCTGATAGTGTTCTTTCCAAGAATCAAGATTTCAATGTTCGTGTTAAGGATGTTCGTTATGAATATTTAGTTGGTGATGAAGTTAAGATTAAATCTGTCTTGACCAACCTTCTTACCAATGCAACTAAATATACTGATGAGGGCGGTAGCATTTCTCTGGATATCCAGGAGATACGCATTCCTAAAAATCAAGATAGTGTAAGAATTGCTTTTACTATTGAAGATAATGGTATTGGCATTTCCAAGGACTATCGCAAGGAAATGTATTCTGCTTTCTCAAGAGCAATTGATAACAATGTCAAGAAGATTAAAGGTACTGGCTTGGGCTTAGCTCTTTGCAAACGCTTTGTAGATATGATGGATGGTACCATTGTCTGTGAAAGTGAAGAGGGTAAGGGCTCTAAGTTTGTTGTTACTCTTGAATTGCCCATCGCAGGTATGGATACAAGGGACATGGTTCTTGACCCAGTACATATTCTGGTAATCGATGACGATGAAGAAACTCGCGATTCCATTTTCACTGCTGTATCCGAAATGGGTGGCTCCATTGATGTAGCTTCCAGCTATCAAGAAGCGGTAGAGCTTTTGGTAGCTAAGCGTAAATACGATATAGTTGTTTGTGATTGGCACAATGCGGATGACGACGCTGTTACTGGTATTCGTCTAGTACGTAAGGTTGTTGGCAATGATGTTCCCATCATTGTTTCTTCTCCCTTTGCTTGGAAGAATATTGAACGCGAGGCCAATAATGCAGATATTAATGGCTTCGTGCAAAAGCCTTGCTTCAAATCCACTATCTATATTGATATCATGAAGTACTACCTGCATGGTGTAAGCACCAAGCAGCAATCTCATAAGGAAGAAAAAGTGGAAATTGACCTTAAAGGTTTGAAGGTTCTCATCGCTGAGGATAATGACCTGAACTGGGAGATTTTGGCCGAAATTTTGGAAACCGTTGGTGCAACCTCTGTCCGTGCGGAAAATGGCCTTGTCTGTGTTGATAAGATGTACGGAGCTCAAGAGGGTGAGTTCGATGTAATCCTCATGGATGTTCAAATGCCTGTTATGGATGGTATCGAAGCTGCCAAAGAGATTCGTAAATCCAAACGCGACTATGTTCGCAACATTCCGATTTTCGCTATGACTGCGGACTCTTTTGCAGAAACATTTAACGCCTGCGAGCAAGCTGGTATGAATGGTTTTGTAACCAAGCCTGTAGACCTCAACAAGCTGTTCGTCGAACTCCGTAAGATTAAAAAAGCATAATGATAACTAAACTGGAACTGCTTTTCGTGGTTCCAGTTTTCTTTTATATTTTTAACTGTAAATAGTCGTATGTTTCTCTGTATACTTTGCTTTTTTAATTGACTAAAAAAATATCAGATAGTATAATTTTATGTGTGATTTACATAATTTCTAATTCAATAAATTTATTTAATGTAAAATGCAATGACGCATCCATTTGGGTGCGTTTTTGTCTGTTTAGAGTACTTCTTTAAATTGACTAACATATTTTACAAGCGTATAATTTACATTAGGGATTGTATAAATCTTGTAAAGGATAATTACATAATAAAAACATAGAGAGGGGTTAGTAAATTGTTTAACAACGAACAAGACACATTAATTCGTGCAGA
>JAKSOJ010000042.1 GCA_024405645.1 Phascolarctobacterium sp.
AAACAAATATGATTTCAAAATCCTTTATCGAATTTTTATATGAAGCAGCGCATATCCAACGTTGGAATGACCATATTCGTCCTAATGGTTTCACTGAACTTGATAAGCAAGCTCACAAAATGATGATTATGTATGTGCTTGCTCGTCATGAAGAGGATGACCATCAGCAAAAGTTAAACTGGCGTATTTTGGTTGAGGGTGGCATTTACGAATTCTTGCATCGTAATATTATTACCGATATCAAGCCTCCGATTTTTCATGAGCTGATGCGCATTCATGGTGCAGAGCTGAATGAGTGGGTTTATAAGGAAATCCGTCGTCGCATTCCAGATATTAGCGAAGAGTTTATGATTGGGATTAAAAATTACCTGGAAAAGCCTGAAGAATACAGATTGGAAAAGAAGATTCTCCGTGCAGCTCACTATTTAGCTACTCAGTGGGAATTTGAAATAATTTACCATTTCAACCAAGGCATCTACGGTGTTGAGGAAACAAAGCAAGCCATCAATAACGAAATTGAGGACCACTATGATTTGTCCGGTGTGCAAAAATTGGCATTGAAGGGCAAGACCTCTAAATTTGTTGATCTCATTGGCAAATTGCGTTTCCAAAAACGTTGGGCGCAATCTCCTCGCGTTCCCGAAACATCTGTTATGGGGCATGTATTGATTGTAGCAATTATGGGTTACTTCTGTGCTTTGGAGATGGGTGCTTGCGATGAACGTATTGTGGACGATTTCCTGTGCGGACTTTTCCACGATTTACCCGAGGTTTTGACTCGTGACATCATTTCGCCAGTAAAACGCAGTGTTGAGGGCTTGGATGCTTTAATAAAAACTATTGAGGAAAGACAGATCAATGATCAAATTCTTCCTCTGATTCCAGCTTCTTGGCACAAGGATATTTTGTATTTTACTATGAATGAATTTGCCAATAAAATAACTTTGGATGGTAAGGAAATAGTAGTAGACATTGATGAGCTGAATACCAAATACAACAAGAATGGATTCAAGGTTATTGATGGCTCTGTGCTGAAGGCCTGCGATAATTTAGCAGCTTTTGTCGAAGCTTGGTTAAGCATAAGCTATGGTATTACTTCCCATCATCTGGAGGATGCAATCAAATCCATTAGGGCTCAATACAAGGATAAAGTTATTGGCGGAGTTAATTTCGGCAGAGTTTATGACGAGTTCGAAGAGATTTGACAAAAATAAAGCTTTAAGATATAATTAATGAGCAATTTAATAAGACAGTTCGTGACCATCCTGTCTTTAAACAAAACTACGGACCAATGCTTGAATAAGCATTACTTTGTTATGTGCAAGGGCTTCGTCTGTAGGCGAAGCCCTTTTAAACTTTTAAAGCCTGCGAGCTTCCTCGTATCTTGCACATTCTAAAAGTTTTATATTTGGATGGTCCTTTTAGGAGGACAAAATGAATAATAATCGTAAATTAGCAATTTCTGCTATGGCAATAGCTCTCTATGTTGTTGTAATGATGTATACTCAAAGCTTTGCCTTTGGCCAATATCAAGTGCGCATTGCTACTTCACTCTACGGCCTTAGTGCTCTTTTCCCGTTCTTGGTGGTTCCTATGGGTGTGGCTAACGTTTTAAGTAATACTCTGATGGGTGGCTTGGGTATCCTGGATATCATTGGCGGTTTTATTGTTGGTGTAATGACCACAAGCCTTATTGTTTTTGGTAAAAAACAAGGCTGTGGCAATTGGATTGTATGGATGGCTGTAACCTTTGTGCCAGGACTTTGCGTTCCTATTTGGTTAAGCTATCTTTTGAATATTCCTTATTTGGTGCTTGCGTCTTCTCTGTTGATTGGCCAATGCATTGCTGGTTTGGCAGGCATGGCTCTTGTAACTGCATTGGAGAAGGTTGGCGTTGGCAGTGCAATTTTTGCTGGAGGTAAATAAAATGGCATCTGGTCGCAGTCAAGAAGAACTTGTAGGCGTAAGCCTTTTAGGTAATAAAACAAAATACAAGAGTGATTATGCTCCAGAGGTTTTGGAAGCATTTCCTAATAAACATCCTGAAAACGATTATTTCGTTAAATTTAACTGTCCAGAGTTTACTAGTCTTTGTCCTATGACTGGTCAACCGGATTTTGCAACCATTTATATTTCCTATGTCCCTGACAAGAAGTTAGTCGAGTCCAAGTCCTTGAAGCTCTATCTTTTTAGTTTCCGTAATCATGGTGATTTCCATGAAGATTGCGTTAACATCATCATGAAGGATTTAATCAAGTTAATGGATCCAAAATATATCGAGGTATGGGGCAAATTCCTGCCTAGGGGTGGTCTCTCCATCGACCCATACGCAAACTATGGTAAGCCTGGAACCGAATGGGAGGCTGCTGCAAAGAAGCGTCTTTTCATGCACGATATGTATCCGGAAGCAGTAAATAACAGATAATAAAAGTCTCTGCAAGCTTTAGCTTGTGGAGACTTTTTTAGTTATGAGTGCAGAGTTATTTAAACCTTTAAGTTTGCCATAGAAAAGATTTATTACTGTGGGACAAAATTTGTCTATTGTACTTTATTTCTATATTAGAGTATGCTAAAATTATAATGATGAAAACCTAGCTTTTCATATTGTCAATAATGTTTATAGAACATCAAAAGTTCTATGCTGGACATAGTTTGTTGAGGGGCATTATGGATACTATTATTAACCTACAAAAGAAGATTGTACCGGAAATGACGGACCTTCTAGTTACTCGGTACCAAATCCTTTTACAGGTAAGTCACGAGCATCCAATAGGTAGACGTGCTTTATCTAGTAAGGTTGGTCTTAGTGAGAGGGTTTTAAGAGCTCAGGTCGATTTTCTCAAGAAAAGCGGGCTTTTGGATTTTTCTTCGGCTGGCATGACTGTTACCGAAGAGGGTATGGGAATTTTAAAAGAATTGGCCGATTACGTTCGTAAGCTGGAAGGCATTTCTTCCTTGGAAAAAACTCTTGGAGAAAAGCTTGGCATTGGACAAGTTGTAATTCTCCCTGGGGATAGTGACGAGGACGAGGTTGTTAAACAGGAAATTGGACGTACCTGTGCTGGTATCTTGAGTAAAATTTTGGCAGATGGCGAAAAGCACATTGTTGCTGTATCTGGTGGTACAACTATGGCTGCCATGGCGGCAAATGTTTTTGGTGCAAGACCTAATACGGTTGTTGTTCCAGCTCGTGGTGGGTTGGGGGACAACGTGGAATTGCAAGCCAATACCATAGCCACTGTTTTGGCTCAACGCTTAAGCGCAACCTATCGTCAATTATACGTTCCCGATTCAGTTAGCTCCGATATTTTAAACAGCATTCTCAAAGAGGATATAGGCGTACGTGCAGTTGTAGATATTATTAAGCGAGCAGATATCCTTGTTCATGGTATGGGCAGAGCTTCCGTTATGGCAAAGCATCGCAGGATGAGCCCTGAACTAGTTAAAAAACTCATGGATGATGGAGCTGTTGGTGAAGCCTTTGGCCAATATTGCGCAAGAGATGGTCGTCAGGTTTACATGACTAATAATGCTGGTTTGATGCATCAAGATTTGGATAACATCAAGACAATTATTGGTTTGGCTGGTGGCAAGAGCAAGGCTGAAGCTATTCTGTCCGTTATAAGAGCTTCTCGTCAGGATATCTTAATTACTGACGAAGCTGCTGCCAACGAAATTATGCGTTTGGTAGAAGAAAATGTTTAAAAAGCACCGAAGGTGCGTATTATTAACCTTACAATTTTAAGGAGGATTTTTATTATGACAAAGATTGGTATTAATGGTTTTGGTCGTATCGGCCGCGAAGTATTCCGTGTTACAGTTGATAACCCCGATGTTGAAGTTGTTGCTATCAACGACCTTGGTGACATCGATCAATTGGCTCATCTTTTGAAATATGACTCCATTCATGGTACTTTCGATAAAGAAGTTTCCGTTGAAGGCGATTGCATCGTTGTTGACGGCAAAAAAATTAAAGTTTATTCCTGCCCGAACCCTGCTGACATTGGCTGGGGCGAAGCTGGTGCTGATATCGTAGTTGAATCCACTGGTCGTTTCACCGAAGCTGAAAAAGCTAAAGCTCACTTGGCTGGCGGCGCTAAAAAAGTTATTATCTCTGCTCCTGCTAAAGGCGAAGACATCACTATCGTTATGGGTGTAAACGAAGAAAAATATGATCCTGCTCAACACAGCATCATTTCTAACGCTTCCTGCACCACTAACTGCTTGGCTCCTTTCGCAAAAGTTCTTCAAGACAACTTTGGTATTGAATCCGGCCTTATGACCACCGTTCACTCCTACACCAACGATCAACGTATTCTGGACGTTAACCATAAAGATCTGCGCCGTGCTCGTGCTGCAGCTTGCTCCATTATCCCGACTACCACTGGTGCTGCTAAAGCAGTTGCTCTGGTTCTCCCCGAACTCAAAGGCAAACTCAATGGTTTCGCAATGCGTGTTCCTACTCCTAACGTTTCCATCACTGACTTGGTAGTTGTTCTCCAGAAAGACACCACTGCAGAAGAAATTAACGCATGCCTCAAAGCTGCTGCTGAAGGTCCTCTGAAAGGTATCCTTGGCTATAACGAACTGCCCCTCGTTTCCCGTGACTACAACCACTGCCCGCTGAGCTCCTGCATCGATGGTCTCTCCACCATGATGGTTGGTCCTCGCATGGCTAAAGTTGTTTCCTGGTATGACAATGAATGGGGTTATTCTAACCGCGTAGTTGACCTCTGCAAATACATTGGTTCCAAAGGCCTGTAATTAAGGAGAGTTTTTCGTGGATAAAAAATCTTTACTTGATTTAGACGTTGCTGGTAAAAAGGTTCTCGTTCGTGTAGATTTCAACGTTCCTTTTGATGATGCTGGCAAAATCTCTGACGACACTCGCGTACGTGCTTCCTTACCGACCATTCAATACCTTTTGGATCAAAAGGCTGCTGTAATCCTTATGGCTCACCTTGGTCGTCCTAAAGGACAAGTTAACCCTAAATACACTCTTGCTCCCGTAGCAAAACATTTAGGCAAGCTCCTTGGAAAACGTATTGCTTTCGCTCCTGACTGCATCGGTCCTGATGCAGAAGCTGCTGCTAAAGCTTTGAAACCTGGCAAAGTATTAGTTCTTGAAAACCTTCGTTTCCACAAAGAAGAAGAAAAGAACGATATGGAATTTGCAGAAAAGCTCGCTTCTTTGGCAGAACTTTATGTAAATGATGGTTTCGGCGTTTCCCACCGCGCTCATGCGTCTGTAGAAGGCGTAACTCATTTCCTGCCTGCAGCTGCTGGTTTCTTGCTTGAAAAAGAAATCGCATATGTTGGCAAAGCTGTAACCGAACCTCTGCATCCCTTTGCTGCAATCATCGGTGGTGCTAAGGTTTCCGATAAAATTGGCGTAATCAACAACCTCCTTGATAAGGTTGATACCTTAATCATTGGTGGTGGCATGGCTAATACCTTCTTGGTTGCTAAAGGCTATGCTTTGGGCAAATCCCTTGTTGAAGCTGATAAAGTTGAACTTGCAAAAGAACTCATTGCTAAAGCTGAAGCAAATGGCGTAAACATGCTTCTTCCTACCGACTTGGTTATGGCTGAAGCATTTGCTCCCGATGCAAAGCATGCTAATGAAGAAGTTGCTGCATTGAATCAAGAAGCTATGGCTCTGGATATCGGTGAAGCTACTCGCAAGGCTTATGCAGCAGCTCTTGCTGATGCAAAGATGATCGTTTGGAATGGTCCTATGGGCGTATTCGAAATGGATGCTTTCTGCAAAGGCACTGAAGCAGTTGCTAAGGCAGTTGCTAAATCTCGTGCAATCTCCATCGTTGGTGGTGGCGATAGCGTTGCTGCTATTGAAAAGCTTGGTCTCGCTAAGAAAATCTCCCACATTTCCACTGGTGGCGGTGCATCCTTAGAATATCTCGAAGGTAAAGTATTACCTGGCGTTGCTGCTCTTGATGACCTGCGTGTTAAATTAATCGCAGGCAACTGGAAGATGCACAAAACTGTTGATGAAGCTCTTGACCTTGCTGAAGGCCTTGTAGAAGAAACCAATGGTACTACTAGCGAAATCTTAATTTTCCCGCCGTACACCGTTCTTGAATCTGTTGCAGATGCAATCGATGGCAAACATGTACATTATGGTGCTCAAGACCTGCATTGGGAAGATAAAGGTGCTTTCACTGGTGCAGTCTCCGGTGCGCAAATTGCTGATATTGGTTGCGAATATGTTCTCGTTGGTCACAGCGAAAGACGTAATGTTTTTGGCGAAAACGAAAAGATTATCGCTCAAAAGCTCATTGCTGCATATCGCAATGGCTTGAAACCCATGCTCTGCGTTGGCGAAAATCTTGCTGAACGCGAAGCTGGCAAGACTGCTCGTATCATCAGCATGCAACTGAAGAGCGCTCTGAAGGTTATCACTCCGGAACAAGCAGAAGACCTGGCAATTGCTTATGAACCTGTTTGGGCAATTGGTTCTGGTAAAGCAGCAACTGCTGCTGATGCTCAAGAAGTATGCCACTTGATTCGCGAAAAGGTTGCTAAGCTCATTAGCCCTGCAATCGCTCGTAAGATTCGCATCCTCGATGGTGGTTCTGTAAACGAAAAGAATGCAGCATCCTTCAGCATCGGTGATATCGATGGCGTTTTGGTTGGCGGTGCAAGCTTGAAGGTTGATACCTTTGCAGAAATCGCTCGTAGCTTTTAAGATACTATGAAACCTGTTTTGTTAATGATTTTAGATGGTTGGGGAATTGCTCCTGCAATTGCTACCAATGCTGCAGTAGTTGCAAAAACTCCGCATCTTGATTCATATATTAAAAATTATCCAAATACAACTCTGGAGGCCAGCGGTATGTTCGTTGGTCTTCCCGAGGGTCAAATCGGTAACTCCGAGGTTGGCCATTTAAATATTGGTGCTGGTCGCATTATTTACCAAAGCCTTACTCGTATTTCCAAGGCTATTAGCGATGGAGACTTCTTTGCAAATCCTGCTCTTGTTGATTGTATCGATAAAGCAGTTGCAAATGGCAGTGCACTGCATTTAGCAGGTCTGCTCTCCGATGGTGGTGTGCATTCTCATATCAACCATGTTGTTGCTCTCTTAAAGATGGCTAAGGAAAGAGGCGTTAAGAACGTGTTCCTCCATGCTTTCTTAGATGGACGCGATGTACCGCCTAAGAGCGCATTAACCTATGTTGCGCAAATCGAAAAGGCAATGGCAGAGATTGGCATTGGGCAAATAGCTGTGGTAAGTGGCAGATATTATGCTATGGACCGCGACAAACGCTGGGAAAGAGTTGAGCGAGCTTACAATGCAATGACTCGCGGCGAGGCAGATGTTTTTGCTTCCGCAAGTGAGGGCATTCAAGCAAATTACGATAAGGGTATTACTGATGAATTCGTTGAACCCTTTGTAGTTAGTGGTGTTAATGGACAAGTTAAAGCCAATGATAGCATTATCTTCTTTAACTTCCGTCCTGACCGTGCTCGTCAAATTACTCGTGCGTTAAACGATAAGGAATTCACTTATTTTGCTCGCGAAGAAAAGGCACTTCCTGTTAATTACTGCTGCATGGCTCAATACGATGCAACCATTGATGCTCCTGTAGCTTATCCACCGGAAGAATACGCAGACACTTTGGGCGAAGTTCTTGCGAAAAACGGTTTGCATCAACTGCGTATCGCAGAAACCGAAAAATATGCCCACGTAACATTCTTCTTTAATGGTGGCGTAGAAGAACCTAACAAGAATGAAGAAAGAATACTCATTCCTTCTCCAAAGGTTGCAACCTACGATTTGCAACCGGAAATGAGTGCAGAAGAAGTAACTCAAAGTCTTCTCGCTGCAATCGACGAGGACAAGTTCGAAGCGATTATTCTTAATTATGCTAATCCAGATATGATTGGTCATACAGGCATTATGTCTGCGGCAATTACCGCAATGGAAAAAATCGACGATTGCGCAAGACGCGTGGTTGAAAAGATTTTGGCCAAGGGCGGTACCGTATGCATTACTGCTGACCATGGCAATATCGAACGCATGGCAGAAGAAAATGGTGAGCCTAATACAGCTCATACCACTAATCCTGTTCCCTTCATTATTGTTAGTGATAAACAATACAAATTACATCAAGGCGTCTTGGCAGATATTGCTCCTACCATGCTTGAAATTTTAGGAATTGAGCAACCTGCGCTGATGACTGGTCATAGTTTGATAGAAAAATAATTTTTGAGGTGATAAATCATGGCAATGATTACTGAAGTTTATGCTCGTGAGATTATGGACTCTCGTGGCAATCCGACCGTAGAAGTTGAAGTTGTTTTGGATGACGGCGCTGTAGGTCGTGCAGCTGTTCCCTCTGGTGCATCCACTGGCGTACATGAAGCTGTTGAACTTCGCGATGGCGACAAATCTCGTTATCTTGGCAAAGGCGTTCTGAAAGCAGTTGAAAATGT